>NZ_FCNU01000007.1:300000-542758 GCF_001545115.1 Candidatus Protochlamydia phocaeensis | reverse complement strand
GTGGTCCTGTTTTTTTGCCCATAAGCATTGTAGTCGGTATAGGTATGCTTTTGTTCGGGTGTGCCTAGGCCTTCTATGCAGCTGGTTTCCTGCCCCATTTCATTATACGTCCAGCTATTGATCGATTCGCTTTGCTGGATACCGTCGACCATAACAGCATCGATAGTCTTGCACAGGTTGCTGCAAGGATCATAATAACGTTCTTGCTTGGCCAAAAGATTACCGAATGAATCTTTGCGCGAAAGAACGGATTCGCGATTTAAAGCATCGAAGATCTTTTCCGTGATCTTGCCTTGCGGATCGGTCGTTTCAATGCGTAGGACCTGCTGGCCAAGGGCATTATAAAACGATTCATCATAGAAGAGGTGGGTGACATGCCCTTCGGCATCGATCATTTTAATCGGACGGCTTTGGCTGTCATATTCCACTTGGTTAATGCTTAAGCCGGTTTGCGTTTGCTGGATGGCGTGGGTACGGTTGCCTAAACAATCATAGATATAAGCGCTTTGCTCGAGGAGTTGGCCAAAGGCATCGACGGTTTTCTCTTCGAGCAAGCGGCCAAGCAAATCGTAAGACATGCATTTGATGCTGACAGAGGACGAATCATCTCCAAACCAAGAGGTGACTTTAGTTAAGTGATTTAAGCTGTCATATTCCATGTCTTTGCGGAAACGGCCGCACGTTTCTTTTATCAGCCTTCCTGCACCATCATATTCATAGCTGGTTTCAATTCCTTCCGCATCGGTTTCTTTGATGAGACGGAGGCCTTGATAGGCATAGCTTTTGCTGCTGAGCAATGTGCTGCCTTGCCAAATCTCTTCTTTGAGGACGCGCCCCAAGCAGTCTCTTTGATAAGTCGTCTTCGTTTTATTGGGAGCAATGGACGCAGCTAGTGACCCATCGAGGGCATAAATCAGTTCTTCCAGAGTGCCGTCGGCATGCAGGATGCTGACCGGCTTGCCGCGGGCGTTGTAAGTTGTCCGGGTCTGATTGCCTTTAGCGTCCGTGACTGTAATCGGGCGTCCCATGAAGTCATAATCCGTGGAGACTGTCGGTTGGATGACATGGCCGGCTTCATTCAGCACAGGGGGATGAATGGTCTTGACCAAACGGTTCAAGTCGTCATAGACATATTGGGTCTCTTGCCCGAATGGATCGATAGTCGCTACGCGGTTGCCGACATAGTCATAGCGATGGGAAGTGGCCAGAACTTTGCCGCCATGGTCTTCTTTGCTGGCGATCAAACGGTTGGCATAGTCATAGACATAGGTTGTAAAGAAATCAAGGCTAGGCCCTTGTTCAAAGATCAAATTGTCATTTTCATCGTATTGTTTAGTGATGACCTGTCCTAGGGCATTAACCTCGCGGATGACATTGCCATGGGCATCGTATTCCCAAAAAAGCGAGTAGCGGTACATCTCATTGCTGTCATAATGGTCCTGCTGGATAAGCTTACCTTGGGCTGAATAATGGCAGATAACGCGTTTGAGTAGCTTTTCCTGATTGCTATTCACATCCCAGTACATTTCGTCAATGCGTTCAGGCAAACCGAAAGGAGCCGTTTGCCTGGGATAGAAATAGGTGACATGGCGTTCATGGACATCTTTCAAATCATAGCGGTAAAAATCGGATCCGTCATCTTTGATGAGTTTGACAAGGGTCGTATTTTCGTCATAGTCATAGAATTGCCTGAGGATAATGCGGCCATTATCCATGACATATTTGGCTGAGACCAAATTAGTGCCGGGAACATAGCCGTGCAGCATGCCTTTGCCATTATCTTCCAGCTCGGCAATGACCAAGTTCAGGTGATCATTGGTATAGGCAAACCGCTTGGCATAGCATTCCACTCTTTTATTGAACACATCCCACCGGGAATGGGACTCTAGCTTCTCCTGGCACTGTCCGGTTAAATTGCCATATACGAATTCGGCTAAGACATTGCCTTTGTCATCATAGTCGAAGCATAGGAGGGATTCCATATGGCCTGCCGCATCTTGCACATATTTTCCCATAAGATTGCCTTTTCCGCTTTTTTGAATGCGATGGCCTTTAAGGCAAGCTTCAAAAAGGGTTAAGAAATCGACTTTTGCCTGTAAGGGAAAATTAACCTGCTCTTGCTGCATATCTTCAATGACTTTAGGGGGACGGGAATGCCCTCTTGTCAGAGGTACCTTCACGCTGTCTTGCGAGGTGCTAGATTCTTGATGAGCCTCTTGGGCCAGCTCAACAAAAGAAGGGGGGGGTGGGGTTTGTCCGCGGTCCAGAAGGGCTGCATCTGGAATGGGAATCCAGCTTTGAGATAAAAGCCAATCCCATATAGGAAACCCGATGAATTGTAAAAAAGGGGAAGACAAATAGTCGGGCTCGTCATCCCAAATATAATGTTCGGAAACATAGGGTTTATTTCCCATGTATTTTGTGACTTGGGTAAGCCGTTGGTCGGTGTTGTATTCATAATCAGTTTTACGTCCAAGGGCATCAAAGACTTCTGTTTTTCCAGACCGTGGGCTGTCCGAGCGGTTTGAATCCTTGGGCGCTCCGGAAGAATAGACGAAGCGATGGGTGACAATTGGAGTTTGATCTGTGCCGACAGGAGCTAACTGCTGCTTGACCCTTCCTTGGCTATCGTATTTCGTTTTGATAAAGCGATCATTCGGCAAACGTTTGCAGGTCAGGCGCAGGCATGCCGGTCTTTCTGTCGGCTCTTCAAAGGAGAGATGCGAATACTCGTAAATCTCTTTCGGCTTATGGCTGCAGTTGACTTCGGATAGGTAATAGCGCTTGGTCTTTGGCTTTTTTGGTTCAATGGGTAAATTTAATTGCCGGTCCCTTTCTTCCGGATCTTCCGGCTCTTTCTGCCCATGCTCATAACAGACGAACTTATAGATCGCAGACCGCCCATCGCTAGCTTTGATTTCCAGTTCTTCCGGACCATGAGAATCCCAAATCAAATGGCTGTAGTCCAGTTGCTGCGTGGGATTCAACGCATGGACTTCATTCTTGTGGAAAATGACAAAGTGGCCATTGGGCTTGCGCTCGAATAAAGGCTTTAAGCGGCGATGAAGAAAAATGCGATCTTCGGTCTCTTTTCCCCTATCCTGAAAATAGAACAAATGGCCGCTGCCTGTCATGGCGATAGCGTGAGCGGTATTGCTATCTAAATGCACTTCAATATTATGCAGGTTTGTGCGGGCGCTAATTTCGTGAGAGCGGCAATTGGTCAGTCCCGGACTGTGCACTAACTCAAAGGACAGTAGATTTTCTTTGGCGTCTTTATGCGATTGATGAAGCGTCTTAAGTCCAGAAGGTTGATTGAAGCGAACTTTTCTTGTCCGGCCGCCGTTTATATAATTATCAGCGTCTCTATCTATATCCATGTAACCGGGTCGATTGAACTCCCAATTATATCCCATCGTCTTATCTAAATGGCCTGTTGAGTAATGGCGCGTGAGAACTAAAGAATCAGGGCCCGACAGCACAAAGTCTGTTTCGGATAGCAGCAATTCTCCCGAAATGACAGAGACGGAATCATTGACCAAAAGGGGGAGGGCATTATGCAACTGGGTTTGAGGGGAAGAGAAGGGATCTCCTTCTGAGTTGTCTTCTTCGGCTGCCAAGGAAAAAAAAGATAAGCATGCCAACAGGAAAATCCAGATACGTTTCATTGTCCCACCTTCTAGTTTATCAAAGATGACTTAAGACAGTAAGACAACGAGTTTTTTTTTGACTAGAGGAATTTTTTTATAGAAGGGTAAACGATTGGACTGGATGACTGGCTGTTAATACCTGAGTTTTGAGTTTTTCTTGCCTTGTGGACTACACTAAAAGGTAAGAAAACTCAAACTTTAACTTGATAGATTGGTGAAAGGAAACTTGTGGATTTCCTATTTGAAAAAGCAATAAGAAAAGGGATGAATCAAGGTTCGATGCGCCTGCGTTTCGTCGGATTTAAGGGGGCTGGACGGCCTCTTTCCTGATCGTTTATTTCATGCTTTAAAGTGTCATGCTGTTTTTCAATTCCTTGGATTTCCGCTTTTTTATAGCTTTCATGACGGATTTCGCGATTTTCTTCCTGTTCACGGATGCGTTTTTTCTTTTCTGCTGCAACCCTGTCTTTTTCTTGTTGCTTGGCTTCCATAGCCCTTTCAGCAGCTATGACATTTTTGACTATGCTTTCAGGAGTCGCAAGAAGCAATTTCAAAGAATCGACATCGGTCTTCTTTTTCTCTGTTTTTTTCTCAGGGGATTCGGTTGGCGGACGGAAGCCTTTAAGGGGATTAGGATGGCGCGCCAAGCTCGGCGCCATGACTATTGCCCAGCAAGCAAAGTTTTTGGATGGCTAATTACATTAGATCAATGATGTCGTGCTCCCCAGGACCACCTAGTTTGCTCTTAAAATATAGGAGTATGACTAGATTTATGACTAATTGTAAACTCATTACATCAGTAGAACAAAGAAGACGCTGGTCTTTGGAAGAGAAGAAACAAATCATTAAAGAGACTTATTTGGAAGGACAATCTGTTTCCCAAGTTGCAAGAAGATAGGGTATAACACCAAATCAACTTTTTGCATGGAGGAGACAGATGGAAGAAGGAGCCCTTCAAGGAATTCAAAGTGGAGAAGAACTTATCCCTAAGAGCCAAGCCAAGGAAATGGAAAAGCGCATCCGAGAATTGGAGCGCATGCTGGGTAAGAAGACGCTAGAAAATGAGATTTTAAAAGAAGCGATCAAGATAGGGCAGGAAAAAAAACTCATCTCGCGGCAGTCCTTATCAAACTTAAACGATTTAGCATAAGGAAAATAGCAGGAACTATGCACGTATCTCGGTCTAATCTTATGCAACCCCTCTTCTCCTAAGCCTGCCCTTTCTTGCAAGGCACATGACGAGCGGATGATTGCTTTAATAAAAGAAGTCATTAAAGACAGGCCGAGTTATGGATATCGAAGAGTGACAGCTCTTATTAATAAGCAGCTAGCGGCAAGAGGAGAAAAACTCGTTAATCATAAAAGGATTTTTCGGTTAATGAGCAGATCCCATCTTTTATTACAAAAGCCTGCAAGAAAGCCAAGCAGAGCTCATACAGGTAAAGTAGAGACTCTTTTTAGCAATACAAGATGGTGCTCGGATAGCTTCTCTATTCAGTGCTTCAATGGAGATCGCGTTCATGTTGCTTTCTCTTTAGATACTTGTGATAGAGAGATTATGCGCTATGTTGCCTCAACCATAGGCATTGATGGCCAAATGATTAGAGACTTAATGCTAGAGACTGTCGAATATGGCTTTGGCCGGCCAAAAGTCCATATAGGGTTGCAATAATGGCAGCTGTTATACAGCCAAAGAAGCAGTAAACTTTGGAAGATTGCTTGGTTTAGAAATAAGAGCAGCTCCAGCTTAGAGTCCAGAAAGTAAGGGCATGGCTGAGGCTTTTGTTAAGACTTTTAAACGAGATTATGTTTATTTTGGCAATCTTCAAGATGCTAAGGCTTTTTGGATCAGCTGCCAAAATGGATAGATGATTACAATAATATGAGCTGATCTAGACTTAATCTGGCTAGATTAATACTTGCCTATTCCATAACCTTTTATACGATTCATTTGTCTTCAACAAATCATCATGAGAACCGTCAGCTACAATCTATCCTTTCTCAAACAGTGATTGTCGAGGCCTTTTCCCGAAATTGGAAAAATTTTACAAGACATGCTCTTTGCCTTTATCCTCCAAACGCAGGCGGACACCTGCAAGATCGACCATGTGCCTTATTTTGCAAAAGAGAGAGGGGACTGGCGCTTGCCTATCAAGTGCTGAAGTTTGTATTCTGCTAATTCATCGGCCACTTGATTAGCGGGCTTATGCTCTTTTTCCGCTTTATTGAAGATCTCCAAAAGCGTATCATAAATATGGTTAACACGGTCGCGCGCCAGTTTGGGATCATAGCCTTGCGGGTCAAACTCTGCCGCCGCATTAATAATGCCTCCCGCATTGATTGCAAAATCAGGAGCATAGAGAATGCCTTTGCGCATTAATTCGCGTCCTGCCTCAGCATTTAAAAGTTGATTGTTGGCTGCTCCGGCAACAGCTTTGCAGTGCAGCTGCGGTAATGTTTTTTCATTAATGATTCCTCCCAGGGCGCAAGGGGCTAAAATGTCGCAAGGGATGCTGATAAAGTCTTTAGTATCAATGATTTGAGCTCCATAAAGACGGGCGTGTTCTTGAGTGACTAGGGGATCTTTATCGCAGAGGATAAGATAAGCGCCTTCCCAGAATAATATATTGGCCAATTTGCTTCCCACGTGGCCAAGGCCTTGGATGGCGATAATTTTTTTTCTTAAGCTTTCGTCGTTCCATAGCTTTCTGGCAACAGCCCGCATGCCTCGGTAGACGCCCCAGGCTGTAAAGCGGCTGGGATCGCCGCTGCTTTTTTCTGTGGGCAAGGCTCCTACATAGGGAGTGCGTGTACGGATAATGGCCATATCTTCAGGCGTAGAACCGACATCTTCGGCGGCAATGTATTTGCCTTTCAAGGTGTTGACGACTTCGGCAAAACCTTGCAAAAGAGCAGGCGTCTTATCTGTTTTGGAATTGGCAATAATTACGCTCTTTCCTCCTCCGAGTCCATTTTCTGCCAAGGCCGACTTATATGTCATGGCTTTAGAAAGACGAAGAGCATCAGTAAGGGCGTCTTCACGAGAAGCGTAGGGATAAACGCGCATGCCTCCCATAGCCGGACCTATTGCCGTGTTATGGATGGCGATAAAGCAGTGAAGGCCGATCTCTGAATCTTGGGCTTCAAGGACTTTTTCATAGCCAGGTGTAGGAATTTCTTGAATCTTTAGCATATGCCTTTCCTCGTCTTTCCAGTGAAAATTGTCTTGAATGATAATACTTTACAGGCTAATCTTATTACAGTAATTTCATGAGTAAGTTTAAAATTTAAATTTCCGGTAAGAGGTTTTCAATGACAAAAGTTGTCATAACAGATGAACAAAAAAAAGTGTTAGAACAATTTCTTGAAGAAAATCGTCCTGCAGAATTGATCAACACTTATTTATGTTTTATTGAACATAAATTTAACCTTCAACCGGTTCTTTTTCCAAAAGATAAAATTATTTATCAAAGTGCAGAGGATGCAGTCCGTCAGTTGGAAAGCGAAGGCAAACTCTGGCATGAAACAGAAATTAAGATCGGCTTTGGCCATGCCAGCGTCAATGAAGAGACTAAGAAGATTTATATTTGTCCTTTTACAGGAAAAGTTTTTGGAGATAATACGCATCCTAATCCGCAGGATGCCATCTATGACTGGGTTTCTAAGTGTCCGGAAAATACGGAAAGGGTCGGTGGACTGAGAGTTAAGCGTTTCTTTGTTTCCGAAGATCCGGAAGTCATTAAAAGCTACATCAATAAGACAAAGGCGCCCAAAGAGCCAATCAAGAAAGTCGTTTATTCTTCCGTTTTAAGCGGCAAGCTATTTAATAGCAAAGAATCGGTCGTAGAGGATTTTAAGCGAAACTATTTGAAAAAGTTATCTTTAGTAGAGGTGCAGAATCAAAATAAATTTAAGATAGAAGACCATTTCTTAAGTTTTATTCAAAAGCAGCTCGTAGAGGATAAAATTACGGCTTTTGTAGAAGCGCTGGCTGAATTTGACGAATTTATTCCTTATGTTGAAAGATGGGTTGAGGCAGAGGACTAATAACCTATCTGCAAACTTACAATGGCTTATATTCGCAATTATTTTCTTTCTAGGAGGCATAATCTGAAGCCGCTATCTCATAGTTCCTAGGGAAAAGAACTCGAATCTAGGCCATTAGCTATTTAGGGACACGCCAAGCGGGAAAGAATTCGAAATCTACTATTAGCAGTTTGAGGACAGGCTTTAAGAGCCTGAAAAGCGTGCCTATCATGAAACAGTATTTTTCGCATTCAGCCGAAGAGACTTTTTTGCTTGGGCATGCTTTTGGAAAACAATTACCCCTTCATTCTGTCATTTGTTTCTTTGGTGATTTGGCAGCAGGAAAGACAACGTTTATTAAAGGATTAGTGGCCGGAGCCGGCCAGCTGGATCCCTCTATTGTTCAAAGCCCCACTTTTACTTATTTAAATATTTATGAGGGCGTAAAAACCATTTATCACTTTGACTTATATCGCCTTAGTGATGCGGATGAATTTTTGAGCATGGGGTTTGAAGAGTATTTTGAGGCGAATGGCATCTGTTGTATTGAGTGGTCTGAAAGAATTGCGCCTATTCTTCCTCTTCATTGCATTCATGTGACTCTTGCCCACCAAGGAGGGGATGAGCGAATGATTATCATTTTAAAAGAAGGGGAATATGAAAAAGGTTGTTCGGGCTAAATTTGTTAAAACGGCGGTTTTTCCGAAAGATTATCCTGCCATTCGAGGACTTTCAGGACAACTATTGCCTGAAGTGGCTGTGGCGGGGCGCTCCAATGTCGGAAAATCGAGTTTGCTCAACCATCTTTTCCATACCCAACATCTTGTCAAAACGTCGGCGACACCTGGGAAGACGCAGGCGCTTAACTTCTTTACTTTGAACGATGAGATTGCCTTTGCTGATTTGCCAGGATATGGATATGCAAAAGTGCCGCTGGCTGTTAAAAAGCAATGGGGGCCTATGGTCCAATCCTATTTGCAGCAACGGGAAACGCTGAAGCTGATTTTGTTTTTATTGGATATTCGCCGGGTTCCCAATGAGGAAGACCTGCAATTTTTGGATTGGGTATTGCATCAGCAAAAAGCGTTGATTTTAGTTTTGACTAAGGTGGACAAAGTTAATCAAAAAGAGCTGAGGCTCAATACAGAAAAAATCTTAGATACGTTAAATGTAGCTAATTTGCATTACGTTTATTATTCTGTGCTCAAAAATAGAGGACAGCGGGAATTAATGTCGATGATCCATGATGCTTTGCAGGATGAAGCACAGGAAGACGCATCGGAAGAGGAATAAAAGCTTCGCTTTATGCGAATAAAAGAGAAAGTATGCCAGATATAGAAAAACAAAAATTTGTTTGCATCGATTGCGAGACAACGGGATTAGATGCTCAGCAGGACCGCGTGATTGAAGTGGCGGTTATGTGTTTCGATGCCAATCAAATTTATGCCCAAATGGAGAGTTTGGTTAATCCCGAGTGCCCCATTCCAGAAACGTCAATAGCCATTCATCACATTACGCCGGACATGGTGAAGGATAAGCCGACTATTGCCCAAGTCTTGCCTGATATCTTGAAAATGATTGGCGATCATATTATTGTAGGGCATGGAGTAGGGTTTGATATCGATATTTTGGCAACTTCTGCTGAAAGGCATAGCATTCCTTGCAAAATCCGCCAGAATCGATTTTTAGATACGCTGAGAATGGCACGCCTTTACGGAGAAAGTCCAATCAACTCGCTTGAATATCTGCGTCAGCATTTTAATATTCCTTTAGAAGGCGCTCATCGGGCTATGAGCGATGTGGTCGTCAATAAGGAAGTTTTTAAGCACCTTTCAAAGCGCTATAAAACGACAGAGCAGCTGTTTGACGCCTTGTCGCGGCCGATCTTAATGTCGACGATGCCGCTTGGCAAGCATAAAGGACGTCCGCTAAAAGAAGTTCCTCTGCAATATCTTCAGTGGATTTCCAATAAAGATTTTGATCAGGACTTGCTTTTTTCCGTGCGCTCAGAACTTAAGCGCCGCAGAAAGGGCAACCTGTTTAATCAAGCCAGTAATCCATTTTTACAACTTTAATGAGAAAGTCTATGACAAAAGAAAATTCAGCCCACAGTGAAAAAGGGTCATTTGAAGTTAAAGTGGCTTTAGCAGAAATGCTGAAAGGCGGTGTCATCATGGATGTCACCAATCCTGAGCAGGCTAAAATTGCTGAAGAAGCAGGAGCTGTTGCCGTCATGGCCTTGGAAAGAATCCCTTCGGATATCCGCGCTCAAGGTGGAATTGCGCGCATGTCAAATCCGGAGCTTATTCAAAAAATTCAAGAAGCTGTCACCATTCCTGTCATGGCAAAATGTCGCATCGGGCACTTTGTGGAAGCGCAGATCTTAGAAGCCCTGCAGATTGATTTTATTGATGAGAGCGAAGTATTGACCCCGGCAGATGAAGAAAACCACATTGACAAGCATGTGTTTAAAGTGCCTTTTGTCTGTGGATGCCGCGATTTGGGAGAGGCGTTAAGACGCATTGGCGAAGGGGCTGCAATGATCCGTACAAAAGGCGAGGCTGGAACGGGAAATATTGTCGAAGCAGTCCGTCATATGCGATCGGTCAATCGCGAGATCCGCCGCTTGATGGCCATGGATGCATCGGAATTAATGGCGGAGTCTAAGCGTTTAGGAGCGCCGTTTCACTTGGTCCAACAAGTGGCGCGGACAGGTGTGCTACCTGTTCCCAATTTTGCCGCTGGTGGAATCGCAACTCCTGCTGATGCAGCCTTGATGATGCAGCTTGGAGCCCAATCCGTCTTTGTAGGCTCAGGCATTTTTAAGGCTCAAGATCCTGCCGAGCGCGCGCGCGCGATTGTCGCTGCTGTAACTTACTATCAAGATCCGGAGATGCTTGCCCAAATTTCAATGGGCCTGCTGGATGCCATGAAAGGCTTGGACATTCGGCAGCTGAAGCGCGAAGAATTATTGGCGCAAAGAGGGTGGTAGGGGACCATGCGAATCGGTGTGCTGGCTCTACAAGGTGACTTTGCCAAGCATTGCGAAATGCTACGCTCGCTTGGCGTTGAAGTCAAAGAAGTGCGCAAGCCCGAAGAATTGGCGCAATGCGACGGCTTGATCATTCCCGGTGGGGAATCGACTGTCATGCTAAGGCAAATAGACTTTATCCAAATGAGGGAACCTCTCCGCTCTTTTGCCGAGAGCAAGCCCGTTTTCGGAACATGCGCAGGATTGATTCTCCTCTCTTCTAAAGTGCAGGCATCGCGTTTGAAATCGCTCGGATTGCTGGACGTCACCGTAGAGCGCAATGCTTTCGGCAGACAAATCGAGTCCTTTGAGGCTTTTGTTCCCCTTCACCTACAACCGGATCATGAAAAGCTGTTCCGCGCCTATTTCATTCGGGCGCCTCGCATTCGATCCAATGCGTCTCATGTTCAGCTTTTGGCTTCTTATGAAGGGGAACCTGTCTTGATCCAGCAAGGGCATCTACTAGGGGCCTCTTTCCATCCCGAACTAACAGCCGATCCGACCATTCATCAGTACTTCCTAGAAATGGTAAAAAAGAGCCTCTCCAAACCATTAGCTAATTGATGGCCCTCCTCGTCATTCGGAAGAATAAGGGCACCTTATTCTTCCGAATTGATTCCAATCGTTCAAATGGAATTTGAACGATTGGCAAACTCTTCTTTTTCTTTTAATATAAAATTAATATTTTAATTTAATTCTGGTAAATTAATGAATTATCTTTTATAATTTATGTTTTTATGTAAAAACATATTAAATTAAAATAAAATTCTATTTTTAAAATAAATGATTTAGAGGGCTATGTCTATTACTAACTTTTTAGTAAGTCAGGTGAATATTAATGCAAAACACGAGCTGGCTAATACGTTTAAGTTAGAAGAGAACGACGCGCTTTGCAAGTTTTCTTCTTTGCAAGGCAGGGCTATCTGTTTGTTGCGTATTCCCGCTCATCTAGTTGGACTGGTTGTAAAGCCTATCTTGTACACGGCTGCTGCTGTTGCTTTGGTTGTCTTTACAATGGGCTTAAATATGCGCCATGCCCTTCACCTCGGTCATACGCATGAACTAGGCGAAAAGACAAAGGAAAATTTAAAACTATCTATCGGTTTTGCGAGCAGTGCCCTTGCCGCTCCCATCGGGCAAGTCGCTGAAATGGTTAAGGCTATTTTTGGCCTTATCCATCCGGGCGCGTATTTCAAAAAAGTGGATCCAAAAGAAGCTACTCAGAGTCAACTAATTGCCGGTCCACAGGGAGGGCTTTACAATAAAAATTATTTTGATGTGTTGAATGCGAACCAACCGGTTTCTCTTACACAATCGATGATCGATAATAAAGTCGATAGTGCGCAATGGGACCAAATGCGTGCCAATTATATTGATTTTTGCGCGCGGTTAGAACGGCCATCGGAAAATACGGAGCCTAAGATTCCCAAAGTGATTCATCTTGTTTGGCTAGGGGCGCCTCCCAATGAAGAGGTGTTCCGTGTGCGGGATTCATGGATTAAGCATCATCCTGAGCAAGCAGGATGGCAAGTGAAATTATGGACAAATGAAGACGTCGGTGCTATTATTGAACAAAAAAGAAGGGAATTTCCTGCTGTAGGAAAAGCATGGGATGTGGCAACGAAATGGGCTGAAAAGGCCGACATTGCCCGCTATTGCATTCTTCACGAGCATGGGGGGCTTTATGCAGATTCTGATTTGCCTTGCTATGGACCTGTAGATGATCTTCACGACCAAACTGAATTTTACGCAGGAATAGAGGAAAATTGCCATAGTTTGGGAATTATGTATGTGGGAAATGCCCTTATTGGAGCAAAGCCCGGGCGTGCTGTTATGCAAAGATGCTTAGAAAATTTAAGACCGCACAAAGCAAACGAGCATCCGTGGGCGATTATTTGGCGTACCGGGCCCGGTCTTTTAACCAATTGCGTAAAAGATGGTCTACGGGAAGATAAGAGAAGGCAAACCCATCATACCTTGGTCCTGCCCCCTGCTTATTTTTATCCCTTCCACTCTAGTTTGAGAGAAAAAGCCGGCGAGAATCCGGAGTCGCATGTGCTTTCTTATACTAAGGGACTGCATTTGTGGAATTTATCCTGGAATAGCTAATTTGCTTTCTCGCTATTTCCTTACGTAATAAGCTTTTAATTCAAAATGGGCAGGCTTGAAATGCCCGTTTTGAATTAAAGAAACAGCTATGTAATCACTTCACTCTCAATAGACGTAACAGGTTGTCCATGAATATTTTATTTTTTGCTACCTATCCAAGCTTTTCTAAAGAACTGCAAAGCATTCTAGATGAAGTTCCCAAACAAATTAAAATAAACTCTCCTTTGCTTCATTATCCTCCAGTGGATGAAGAAGCAGAGTGCGTGAAGCAATTCGGCTATATCCGCATTCTTTTTTCAGAGCTGGCAAATAAGCCCAAGATCGAAAAAGTTGATCAAACAGCGCTGCCATTGCTTAAAAGTGCTTCCTATTTGTATCTCTTGCAGCCCCTCTATGAACGAGAAGATCCATTTGGGGAAGAAAGTATGAAGAAGGGGTATTATCAAATTAGGCTGAAAGGATGGGGGATCAAAACAGGAGAAGGCAGAATCTTTAACGAATTGAAAGAGTTATTTCCACGGATCTCTTTGCAAATTATGATGGATAATTAAAGCGGCTCGTAAAGGAAGATCTAAGTAAGAGAGAGCAGGAGTTGTCTTAAGCGATTTGAAAAAAGCTTCTCTCTTCTCTTTTGTCAAAGAACTAAAGGCTTCTTCCACTGCTTTTTGAGGCAAGACCGCTTGAATGGAGGCCGGAAGTGCTTCGTAAAAACTAGTTGCGTCCGAAATGTCTCCGGTCTTTAAAGGAAGCTTGCGTCTTTGAAACTCAGTAAAAAGAGCAGCTTGTTCTATCAGGGAGAGCTGCTGCATGACTTCTTTGACGGGTTGCTCAAATTGGCTTTGAAAATAGTTAGCCAGTTCTTCTTCGTTCGACAAAAAAGTCAGTTTATTATCTTCTAGCTTAATGCCTTCTAGGAGAAGCCTGTCCTTAGCCTCTGGCTGTTTAAGCTGAATATCTCCATTGGAGCTTAAGATGAGGACTTCTTGCGTATCCCATCCCTCTTTATCGCCGCCTATAAAGTGATATTCGGGCTGAAGAGCTGCCTCTTTAGTCTTGTCTTCTAAAATGGTTCTCATGCATTCAACGCGATTGAGTTTATCTTGAATCGCAGACCGGATGATAAAATCTGGCGGAATGCGCGGATCGTCCCCTCCTACGTCTCTCTTCAAGACGGAAAGGACCCGCGCCATGTCGTGCCGGCAGACGTCATAGATGACCATTTTCTTGCCGGCTTCCTTGCATTTTTGCAGGTAATTCTTGACATCGTCTGCTCGGCTTAGCGAAGAATCATAAACGATTGTGCCTTGCTGCTTAGCAATCATTTCGTCAAAAAGTTTATAGGCAAGCTGGGAGCCTTGAATGTGAGCAGAGGCATGGGGCACGGTTTCCATGGCCCGTCTGACAACCCGTTTGCCTAGATCGGGAGCGATTACTCCTCCGGCTTTTTTTCCCATCAATTGACTAGCCAAACGGGTTTTCCCTGCTCCGAAGCCGCCTTTCAATAAGATCACTTTACTTTCCAAACTTACTTCAGCCATGCGCTTAGCTTTAATAAGAGTGATTTCAGAGAATTTGGCCATGGCGGCTTGAGCCTCGGGAACCCAGTTTTTCCAGTTATCCAAAAAAGGCCATAAGTGTTTATAGTCTGGCTTGCCGCTTTTGGTATATACCATCCAAGATTGAAGATTCACGCCTTCTTGCTGGCTAGCAAGCAAAAGGGCTGAGCGCAAAACAAACGTGCTTTGAGGAACAAAATCGGCTTGAAGGGCATGTTGCGCATTCGCATGGTCGTCATATTTATCGAGCATTCCAATCAGTTTTTTATAGGCTTTCTCGGGAGGAAGGTTGTCTTTTTGCCTCAGTTCCCTCACTTGATTCTGGATAAAGGAAATCGCTTGGTCGAGAATTAACTCATTTGCCGCCGCCGCTTCCTTCGACGCTGCCTGTGGGCCGATTAAAAAAGCGGCAAGATCAAATGGCTCTGCTTTTTGCAATTCCTGATCAAGAAGAGGATTCAACGCTTTTTCTTCTTCATCGGAGCAAAGGAAAGCCGGATCAAGCTCATGAGCTGCATTTAATCGCTTGGCCAGCTGGCTAGTGCGGACTGTCTCTAGCATGAATTGAACATGCGCGCTTATTTTGGACTGCATGTTTGAAATGAGATCTTGAACCGGTGGCACATTTCCAGTCAGGAGAATAGGGGACTCCTTCGCAGGCAAGAAAAGCGAAGCATCTAGTTCGGGTTCTAAACCTCCCGATTGCCCCATCCAGGAATGACTAACACTCGAATTCCGTAATGAATCGCTGAAGAGATGCTTAATTTTATTTAAATAATAAAGCCTTTCTTTCGCTTTAGCCTGATATTGATTCTTCTTTCCTGAAACAGGGAGAGAGTCTTCTTTCTCGGGTTTTGAATTAAAAGAAGGAGTAATCATGTTAATTATTGTTTTGTATTATAATCTATCTATTCACCTTTTATTTTATTTAATTTTTGTTAATATTTTATTAATTTAATTGATTTTTAGTAATAACTTGAGTTTGGAGTTTTTTTTGCTCTTTCGACTGCGTCAAAGCCGCGGAGATGAACAAATGGCAAGCGCTTTTGCGTCAGTCGAAAGGGGAAAAAACCTCCAAACGCGGGTTAATAAATGGGAAATTGAAAAGGAGACAAGAAAGCGGACAATAGCGGGTGAATATTGCCCGCTTTCTCCTATCGCTTCTTAGTGAAAAGAACTTGAATCTAGGTTAGTAGTAGTTTTAATGCCTCTCTAAGCCTTTGGCAATTTAGGAATACGCCTAAGGGGCCAGTCGTTCAATTGTCCAAATTTGATTGATAAGTTTGTAGCTCAGGCGATCATGCAAGCGATTGTGGCGGCCTTGCCAAAATTCAAAACGTTTTGGCAATAGGCGATAGCCGCCCCAGTAGGGAGGAAGAGGAATGATTTTGCCTTCATATTCCTTGTTTACATGTTCAAAGGCTTCTTCTAAAGCAGAGCGGGAAGGAATAACCTGGCTTTGATGGGAAGCCCAAGCGCCTAGCTGGCTGCCACGAGGACGAGAAAGGAAATACCTTTCGGATTCTTGGCGGGAAAGCTTTTCGGCGCATCCTTCAATGATGACTTGCCTTTCCAATTCTTTCCAAAGAAAGCCTAGGCTGGCTTGGGGATTTTCATCAAGCTCCCTTCCTTTTCGGCTTTCATAATTTGTAAAAAAAATAAAACCCGTATCAATGGCTTTTAGCAGCATTGTACGGCAAGAAGGAGCGGCTTGAAGAGAGGCTGTGGCCAGAGTCATGGCATTGGGTTCCAGTACATGGGCGTGTAAAGCCTCCTGAAACCATTGTTCAAATTGCTTAATGGGATCAGGATCAAGGTCGGGTAAATCCAAGGAACGCAATTGATAGTCTTGCCTTAATTTATGAATATCTAGCATAGCCGCATAAGACCACGTTTAAGATTATTTGATTAATAAAATGAATGAGAAAGCGCTTTGTAGTCATTAGAGAGCTTTCACTGATAATGATAGGTATTTTATCATTGCTTGTAAAAGAAATCTCTATTTAGAGACTATGAGCGAATGGCTAATGGGCTAAGGCTGAAGGACGCAAATCAAGGTCATTAAGCGCGGGCGTCCCCTTAAAGTTGAAGAAATTTTAAAATTTTAGGTGGTTTACAACCAAAGATTTGGATCTTAAATTTTGGATTAAAAGCCTAAGAATAAGAAGTTAACAAAAAAAATGATAAAACTTGACAGGCTTGAAGCGTTGAGTTATGAATGAGACTTCCTTTCATTTCATAAAGGTTTTGAGCTGACTTTTAGCAATCCTGAAAGGCTTGGAGCAGCTCTCCTTTAACATCCGAGGGTCAAGCATGGCGCAAAAGCTTTCCATCAAAGATTTAGATTTAGCAGGCAAAAAGGTATTGATTCGCGTAGATTTTAATGTGCCTTTGGAAAATGGGACTATTACAGATGATACGCGGATTCGGGCATCCTTACCAACGATTCAATATGTTTTGAACCAAGGTGGATCGGCTATTTTAATGAGTCATTTAGGCCGTCCGAAGGGCAAGCCTGATCCACAGTTTTCGCTAGCTCCTTGTGCGAAACGCTTATCAGAGCTTCTAAAGCGGCCGGTCCAAATGGCCCCTGATTGCTGTGGTCCAACAGTTGAAAAGATGGCGCATGATCTTCAACCGGGCGATGTGCTTTTATTAGAGAATTTGCGTTTTCATAAAGGCGAAGAAAAGCCAGAGGAAGAACCGACCTTTGCCAGCGCTTTATCGGAACTGGGAGAGGTATATGTAAATGATGCTTTTGGAAGTGCTCATCGAGCGCATGCCTCTACCACAACTATCGCACAATTCTTTCCCGGGCGAGCAGCTGCCGGTTTTTTAATGGAGAAGGAGATAGCCTATCTAGGATCCACTCTGCTGAATCCTCGCAGGCCATTTTGCGCCGTTCTGGGCGGAGCTAAAATTTCTACCAAATTCAAAGTAATTGAAGCGTTCATTCAGAAGGCCGACGTCCTTTTAATCGGGGGAGCCATGGCCTATACCTTTTTTAAATCAGAAAATATTCCCATTGGAGATTCGCTTTACGAAGAGGATTTTATTAATGTTGCCCGCGAGCTATTAGAAGTCGATACGCAATCGCGCTGCCGCATTTTGCTTCCCACCGATGTGGTTATTGCGCGCCAAATTGATCCTCAGGCTGAGACGAGAATTGTACGAGTCCAAGAGGGCATTCCGGAGGGATATCAGGGAGTCGATATAGGTCCTGAAACAATTCAGCGTTATATAAGCGAATTAAACAAAGCAGCAACAATTTTTTGGAACGGCCCTTTGGGTATATTCGAATGTCCGCCTTTTGCTAAAGGAACGCAAGAAATAGCCAAGGCAATGGCCAATTTATCGGCAACAACCATTGTCGGAGGTGGAGATTCGGTTGCTGCTGTTGAACAGGCGGGAGTAGCTGATCGGATGAGTCATATTTCTACGGGAGGAGGAGCGTCCTTGGAGTACATTGAATTTGGTAAGTTACCGGGAGTTGAGGCGTTAACAGATAAACAAGCGACTGCAAAGACAACTAAATAAGAGCCCCTTCCTAACTGAAGATGTGCCTTAGAAGAAATCTCACATATAGATTAAATGGAATTTTTCATACAGCGTTCAAGGACTAGAAATAAATAGTTATAAAAAGGCAAAGAAACAATAAAGTTATTGTAAAATTAATAGGGGGTGTATTATAATTTTTTAAACTTAAAAAGAACCTAATCCATTCTTAAAAGATTTTGAGAAAGATCTTGATTAAATAGAAGCAAAAGCTTATACCTATTAGCTTCTAAGGTTTTTTAAATGATTATTAAAAGACTCTCAATTTTTCGAGGCTTGCGTAAGTTGAATGATATGAATCACCTTAAAATTCGACTCTGCTTCTCTTGGCTTCCCTCATTGTTCTCCGCTTGCTTTACGTTATTTTTAACTAAGGTGCTTCTAAAAGCTATCAAGGGATAGAGATAAATGATAAAAAGTTTACCGATCTTAATATAGGGAAAGGTTGACATGTCAGAGACACCAACGGCGTCCCCTGAATTTAGTCCGTGGCGGAGCTATTTATGGCCCGTTCATCACTATGAGCTTAAAAAACTCATCCCAATGTTGTTTATTTTTTTCTTTATTTCCTTTGATTACAACGTTCTAAGAACTTTAAAAGATTCTCTTCTTATTACAGCTAAGTCATCTGGAGCCGAGGTTATTCCCTTTGTCAAAGTATGGGCAATGTTTCCCGGCGCTATTTTAATGACGCTTCTGTTTACTTGGCTTTCCAATCGTTTGCCAAGAGAAAAAGTCTTCTACATTATTATTTCAATCTTTTTAGCTTATTTCTTTGTATTTACTTTTGTTCTTTATCCTATCCGGGATTTTATTCATCCTCATGCCACAGCCGATAAATTAGAGACTCTTCTTCCGATGGGATTTAAGGGTTTTGTAGCGATGTTTCGCTACTGGACATTTACGATTTTTTACGTCATGTCCGAACTATGGGGAAGCTCTGTTTTATTTGTGTTATTTTGGGGATTTGCCAATCAAGTCACCAAGATTAGCGAAGCGAAGCGCTTTTATGGATTATTTGGTGTAGGTGCGAATTTTTCAGGAATTTTTGCAGGGCAGGCCTCTGTTTATTGTTGCAACTATACGCGGCAAGGCGGGAGTTTTCCCTTAGGCGAGGATCCTTGGCATCAATCTTTGATCTTAATGGTTTCTCTTATTTTGATTGCAGGGGGAATTGCACTCGCTCTCTTCCGCTGGATGAACGTTGAAGTATTGACAGATAGGCGCTATTATGATCCGTCTTCTGTTAAAACGGAAGGCGAAGTGCAGGGAAAATTATCTTTAAGGCAAAGCCTTTCTTATCTCTTGCACTCTAAATATCTTCTCTGCATCGCAGCCGTTGTCATCTCTTATAATTTGATTATCAATTTGACCGAAGTCATTTGGAAGCACCAAGTGCGAGAACTTTATCCCAATCCCAGTGATTATACCCTCTACATGAATCACATTGTATCTATCATTGGAGTTGTGGCGACCTTAAGCTCTCTATTCGTCTCAGGCAATGCGATTCGCAAATTTGGATGGACGTTTACAGCTCTGCTCACACCCATGGTCTTGCTGCTGACAAGCATAGGATTTTTTACCTTCTTCTTTATGAAAAGGGTTTCGCCCGATATGGTTGTCTCTTTGCTCGGCTTTACTCCGCTGGCTCTGGTTGTTTTCTTTGGGTCTGCCCAAAACGTCTTAAGCCGAGGAGCCAAATATTCTGTTTTTGATGCGACTAAAGAAATGGCTTTTGTCCCTTTAAGTCCCGAATCAAAGTTAATCGGCAAAGCCGCTATCGACGGCGTTTGTTCGCGATTGGGTAAATCGGGCGGATCTGTTGTTCATCAGAGCTTACTTCTTCTCTTCTCAACTCTCTCGACAAGCGCCCCTTATGTTGCAGTCGTATTGTTGGCAGTCCTTGTCGTTTGGGTAGTGGCAATTCGCTTGTTAGGAAAACAGTTTAATGAATTGACTGCACAATTGGAAAACAATGCAAATTCGGCAGCGATACCTACCATTACGCCTATTAGACCTACAGTAGATGTATTATCTGAACATACCCTTTTGAAAGAAAAGCAAGCAGTATAATTATTTAAAGCGCTTTGATAATTATGTTTTAATTGTCAAAGTGCTTTTTATTTTTTATTAATTATTTGAAAATTATTTGAATTTGTGATATACTTTTTGGTATACAAAGGATTTTAAATGTCCATTCCTGAGTCTGAATTCGGTAAAATGAGAGCTTTTTTCTGGCCCATTTACCGGCATGAAATCAAAAAAGTTGTTCCAATGATGTTGATGCTATTTTTGATTTGTTTCAATTATAGCATTCTACGAAACGTTAAAGATGCTGTGGTTATCACGGCAAAGTCTTCGGGAGCTGAAGTTATTCCGTTTATCAAAGTTTGGGTTCTTCTGCCCATGGCCGTCCTCATTACGTTGGTATTTACTAAGCTATCCAACCGCTTCAGCCAAGAAAAAGTCTTTTATATCATTATTTCTGGATTTTTGCTTTTCTTTGCCATTTTTACTTATATTTTTTATCCTCTTCGCGATGTTTTGCATCCGCATCAATTATCCGATTATTTGGAGACGGTTTTACCTGCGGGCTTTAAAGGGCTGATCGCCATGTTCCGCAATTGGTCGTTCACAATCTTCTATGTGGTTTGCGAATTATGGGGAAGCATTGTTTTGACCGTTTTATTCTGGGGATTCGCCAATGAAATCACGCGCATTAAGGAAGCGCGCCGTTTTTATAGCATGCTAGGGGTCGTGGCCAGCTTTGCCGGGATTATTGCAGGCGTAGTGGCCAATTTGTTGACCAATGATCAAAGCTGGGAGCAGACGCTTAACATTCTTGTTTTGGCAATTATCCTGTGTGGTTGTGTAACCATGATGATTTTCCGCTGGATGAATAAGCATGTCTTAGTAGGCGAAAGCTTTAATGCCCTCCATGATTCCAATACTGATGAGAAGGCACCTGTTAAAGGGCCTAAGAAAAAGCTGTCTATGCGCGAAAGCTTGATTTATTTATCCAATTCTAAATACTTGCTCTGTATTGCCGCTTTAGTGATCTCTTATAATCTTGTCATTAACTTGGTAGAAATTGTCTGGAAAGATCAGTTAAGACAGCTTTATTCCTCTACTGTTGAATATAGCCGCTATATGAATTCCATGACATCGGCTGTCGGGATCATTGCTACCTTCACCTCGCTCTTTATGTCGCAATTGATCGCTCGCTTTGGCTGGACTCGCACGGCTTTAATTACCCCTGTCATTATGCTGATCACAAGCGCCGGCTTTTTTGCCTTTATGCTGTTCCGTCACGATCTATCAGAGCCTGTCATGAGCTTAATGGGGACTACTCCTCTGGCGATAGCCGTCTTTTTTGGAGCCGCTCAAGTGTGCATGAGCAAAGCGTGTAAGTACTCTGTTTTTGATTCAACCCGCGAGATGACCTTTATTCCTTTAAGTCATGAATGCAAATTGAAGGGAAAGGCAGTCATAGATGGTGTCGGATCGCGTCTGGGCAAGTCTGGCGGATCTCTAATTCACCAAGGCCTACTGATGATCTTTGCCACAGTCAGTGCAAGCGCCCCTTATGTGGCTGTCATTTTAATGATTGTCATCGGCCTCTGGATCTTGGCTGTCCGCTCGTTGGGCAAGCAATTTGCCGCATTGATTGGCGAACAAGGGCGCGAAGAGATAGGCGAGACAGTGACGAAATCTACTGAAGATGTTCCTCTTCAGCCAATTAAGGTGTCTTCTTAACTAAAATCTTATGACGATATAGCCTTTCATCTTTTGAAAGGCTATACTTTTAGATGTCTTTCTTATTGATAAGTAAAAAATCCCATATTCGCATTATCCATTTTTCCCCATCCCTTTTGATGAGGGACTTTCCCTTTAGAGCTTGTCAAGAAAACGAGTTTTTCCTCAACAGTAACGTTTTGAAGATGGCCTTCAATGCGCTGCTGCATTTCTTCGGAATTTCGGCAATCCTTGACAAGCGAAGCCATGTTAGTCTCGATGTCCTTTGATCCATCTTCGAGGGTATGGGGATCGAAGCAGTCCGCAACTCCATCGCTCGATACCATGACGATATCTCCTTTTTCTAAGGGAAAGCTGAGGCCTCTGACGGTATCTAATTCGGGCGATCCTCTTGAGTTTCCACAAAATCTTCCTCCGGAGTCTGTTGCATCATTAAGCGCTCTTGCATCTTTTGTAAGGTCTATACACATCCAATTGCCTTCTGCATCTGGCCTCATGACAAATAATTTCGCATCCCCCACAGCCACCCCACTCAACACACCTCCTTGAATATACGCTTGAACAAACGTTGTATCTCCTTCTATCTCTTCGCTCTCTTGGCTCAGTTTACGTTGAGCTTGCTGCAAGCGGTCTAATTGTTTTGAAGTCACAGAGTGGGAATTTGCCAGGCCATTAAAATCTTGTTCTGCGTTTTCTTCGGATAAGTCGAGGACTCTTTTGGCTGCTCTAAGGGCGCCGCCCGATTGGCCGCATCCATCGCAAAGTGTCATTAGGACGGCTCCTGAGTTAAGTGTCTTGACATTTACTTGATCATAATTGACTTGGGAGCCACCCATTGCTTGATTAAATAACATCCCTTGCTCTCGGTTAAAAATGACTTTCTGATCGGATTCCCTTAAATCATACTCTTTTCCATTAAAAGAAAAAGAGGCGACAAATGGCAATTCCTTACCGGATCCATCTGTCTGGTATTTGACCGAGTCAGGATCGGGCCTGAGCCCATAATTATTGAAGACGGCATTGCGTACTTCATGGGGCGTCGAGCTAGCTTCTCCAAATGCAATATTAGTTGTTTGTTTTACAACTGCCGGTTTCAAATCATCAAAACGCTCCCAGGTCTTTTGGGTAATAATCCCTTCTAATGGCCTTCCCAAGCCCGAATTCGAAAAATCCGAGCTTCGATCTTTAAAAGGATTTAAAACACTGCGCAATTGTTTGGCTAGCTTATCCACTTGTTCCGGCTGGCAAGAAGTAAAAGCGTCTTTTGCCGCTTGCAAAAAACTCTCATTAATTTTTTTCTCTACTTCTTTTAGTTCGGGATCATTTTTTCCAGCCTGGTGAAAAAGGAGATAGGTTTGTTTTAATAAAGCAGTGGCCTTTGCCGCTTCTTCTGAATTTCCGTTTTTCATTTGTTCTAAAGACTCTCTCAGTGCAGTTTTCACTGTCGTTAAGGCTGCTTGTTTTTCCGGCGTGGAAATTTGCCGCATTTGCAGCGTTGCTAAAGCCTTTGCGACTTCTGTAGACTGCGGATGTCCTTCTTGGGCTTTTATTTGATCTGCTATTTTATGAATATTTCTTTCGGTTGTTTCTCGAATGGGCAATTGCTTTTCAAGCATGCGTATGGTTGCTTCCGCGACCTTTTGATTGCCTTCATTTCTGACAAAGTCAATTCCTTTAAAGACAACATCGGCAAATTTTTTGGCGATATTTTGTAAAAAGCGGGGCATTTTAGATAGAACCTTGCTTTCTTTAACTAGCTTCTCTGCTCGCCCATTTAAAGAGGAAATTTGATTTTCTAACGCATTCTGCAGATGCTTCAATTGATCGGAATTTAAGGTATCTAAATTTTGATTTACAAATTGATGAATTTCATTGATAGAACTTTTTAAGCTTTTATCCTGTGTGCTTCCTATCAATCCGCTTTCACTATGGACAACAGCATATTGTCTACCATTGGATTGGCAGGATTCATTGTGCTTTAATGGCTCTAAGTTGGTGAAAGTAGAGGAATTCTCTACTCCTGTTAGGTGAGGCGTATCTCTATTAATAAATGACATATTGACCTCTATTATTAATAAATGACTTTTAGGCGTTGATCTTTTGCCTTGTCCAATCCTAGCTGTTAGCCGTTAAATCTATTCTTCTTTATAAGAGTTGATCTAGCCGAAAGGGCAAAAAACTCAAGCGCACGTTACTATTGTAAGTATTTTATTTTATTATAACAAAAAAATGATTAGTTAATTAACAGTTGAATTTTTAATATTGATTAATTTTAGTTTAGATAATAGCTAAGCGATATAAAAAGGGATTGGACAAGTTCTAAGGGTGTTCACAAAATCCTCATTCTTGTCAGCATTAGCCTAGGCAGACTTAAATGAATAAACGTTCGCTACTGCTAATTCTGTATTCATAGTCTTTACCCTCTAAGGGAAATTTTCCCTTATGGGTAAATACCGGGAAAGGTCTTTTGCGGTTTTATATAAGCTTGATGAAAAGCATTCATTTAGCTTGCCTGATCGGTTGTGGCTCTGTGAAATATAATTCTAACAGAGCCGAAAAACCGAGCACAATAAGCAGCTAAAGAAATAGGAAGGAATAGAAGAGTGGAAGATTAGGACGGGCGGTTTTAATTACCCCTGTCATTATGTTGATCACAAGCACCGTCTTTTTTGGAGCCGCTCAAGTGTGCATGAACAAAGCGTATAAGTACTCTGTTTTTGATTCAACCCGTGAGATGACCTTTATTCCTTTAAGTCATGAATGCAAATTAAAGAGAATGGCAGTCATAGATGGTGTCTGATCGCGCTTGGGCAAGTCAGGCAGATAAACTCAAAACTCAGGTTTATATGGCTGTCATTTTAATGATTGTCATCGGCCTCTGGGTCTTGGCTGTCCGTTCGTTGGGCAAGCAATTTGCCGCACTTATTGGCGAACAAGGGCGCGAAGAAATAGGCGAGACAGTGACGAAATATACTTAAGTTGTTCATCTTCATCTAGTTAAAGTGTATTATTAAATAAAATTTTATAACGATATAGCCTTTCATCTTTGAAAGGCTATTTTTTTGGATTGAAATAAATTTTTACGCTTAATTTTTGAGAACTGCCTTTTCAATTAGATTTCTTTCTTATTGGTAAGTAAAAAATTCTCATATTCGCAATATCCATTTTTCCTCATCCCTTTTGATGGGGAATTTTTCCTTTAAAGCTTGTCAAGAAACGAGTTTTTTCTCAACAGTGACGATTTGAAGATAGCCTTCTCAATCTTGAGTTTGAGAAATCCGAGCTTCGATTTTTTAAAAGATTTAAAACAATTCGCAATTGTTTGGCTAGCTTATCCATTGTTCCGGTTGGCAAAAAGTAAAAGCATCTTTTGCCGCTTGCAAAAAACTCTCATTAATTTTTTTCTCTACTTCTTTTAGTTCAGGATCATTTTTTTTCAGCCTGGTGAAAAAGAAGATAGGTTTGTTTTAATAAAGCAGTGGCCTTTGCCGCTTCTTCTGAATTTCCGTTTTCATTTGTTCTAAACACTCTCAGCGCGGTCTTCACTGTCGTTAAGGCTGCTTGTTTTTCCGGCGTGGAAATTTGCCGCATTTGCAGCGTTGCTAAATCCTTTGCGACTTCTGTAGACTGCGGATGCCCTTCTTGGGCTTTTATTTGATCTGCTATTTTATGAATATTTCTTTCGGTTGTTTCTGGAATAGGCAATTGCTTTGAGATATTGTCAAAAGTTGTTGAAATTTTCTTTCATGAGCGTTCCCCTTTTGCAATTTTTGACAATATCTTCAGAATTTCTGTACGTTGTCTTCCATTACAAGAACCAATCCCCAAGATTGGTACACATAATTACCAGCCTGGAAAGAGTATATTTGAACATTCTAATGCGGAAGATTTACTGAAAAAATATAGTGGAAAAGGAAAGCCTGTTAGGGGAAATTTTGGAGAACCTGGATATCAGGAAATAATAAATTTTGAAGAATTTATAGGATATAATATTTGTGATCAAACAGGGGAAAAGATACCTACTACATGGGGGAAAATTCATTATTCTAAAAATGGAGCTCATATAGTTCCTACGAGGCCTAAACAATGAAATTATTTGGCACAAATCATATACTGAATTCAGTGGTAGAAAATCCTTTGAAGTTAGAAACACCTTTAGGTGATATAGTATTTAAGGTTAAAATTAATGAAGACTATTTTAACTTTTTAGAAACTGTTAAATCTAATGGATTTGATTGTTATTTAAGCTCCTGGAAAAGTAAAAATTGCGAGATAGATTGTTTGCGAACTAAATTTAATCCTATTCTACCTCCTGATATGCTGTTTTGCGTATATTTGGAGAATTCAAGCTTTAGAAAATTTAAATATAAGTTTGCAATGTGTCTTAGAAACCAGTTTAATAGGTTTTCCTGATTCAGGCGAACATTTAATTTCTCAATCTTTTGAGCATAATTCAATAAACTTATCTATTGGCACTGAAGATGAAGAGAAAATCGAACTTCGAGCTAAAAATAATGATTGGGTTCCTCTTCGACTTCAAACTACAATAATGCCAGATAATATTCGCTATTTAGATCAAGGTTTAGAAACATGTTTTTCATTGATAAAAGGAGAAAAAATTCAAATACAATTTATTGTTGCTTGGGTTTTAAAAACAAATAATGATTTATCTACTTGGTATGCTGTTGAGCAGCCGAATATAGAAATTCTGAAGCAAGCTGGTTTTTATTAAACAATATGATTCCCACTATAGAGAATGGGTTAACTTTGGTGAACAGATGGGGGATAGGTTCATGGAAAGATAAAGAAGGTATTCACTCTTTACCCACAACAAAAGGACATATTCCTTACTTAAAAAAGAGCCTTTATGGGTAAATACCGGGAAAGGTCTCTTGCGGTTTTATATAAGCTTGATGAAAAGCATTCATTTAGCTTGCTGGATCGGTTGTGGCTCTGTGAAATATAATTCCAATAGGGCTGAAAAACCGAGTACAATAAAGCAGCTAAAGAAATAGGAAGGGATAGAAATATGAAAGATTAAGGCAAGCAGAATGAAAAATTGAAGGGATGTTGTAATTTTACCGGACCAAATGGATCGGAATTGAAAATTAGACCAGGCACCTTTTAAAGCCAAATAAAGGCCAAATACCAAGACTGCAAAATCGCGGGAAAGCAGAGCAAGGGCTTGCCACATCTGCAGGCGTCCTTCTTGGATAAAAATACCAATGACAATAAAAACAAACAGTTTGTCCATTAAAGGGTCTAAGAAAGCTCCCACTTGGCTTGTCATGCGGTAGCGGCGTGCTAAATAGCCGTCGAGGCTATCTGTTATCATGGCCAATAAAATAGCGAGGCTTCTGTAAAATGCATTATCGACGATAAATAAAAGGGCGAGCGGTCCCCTCATCAAGGATAAGAGATTAGATGGAGTAAGGATCGTCATATTCAGCATTTGGTTAGATTAATTTAGCTAATCAATTTGATTGTCAAATATTTTGTATGTTAACGCCTTCAAAGGTTAAGTGCTACTTAAATTCATGGAATTTTAGAAAATTAACGGGAATTTTTAATTCTCATTAAATAACCCTTAAGGCCGATGAATATACCAAAGATAGGCAAATCCTGCCAGGATTAAAGTCAATATGCCTATTAAGAACCAATCGCTATAGCGTTGAAAATAGACAAGAATGGGATCGATATTTTCTCCAAAATGGTAGCCCAAGTGAAAAAAAACCAGGCTTGAGAGGAGGCAAGCTAGTCCATCCCTTAAAATAAAAAGATGAAAGGGCATTTTGGTTAAACCCGAAGACATAAATAGGGCATTGCGAATGCCTCCCGGGCAAAATCGTCCCACAATAAATGTAAAAATTCCAAACTTGGCATAATAGTGGCGGAGCCAATCTAAGCGATGAGGGGTTATAATAAATTTAAATAGGCGGATGCGATACAGGCGTGGGCCGAGAAGCCTACCAATCCAATAAGCTTCCCAAGCGGATAGATAGCATCCCAAAAAAATCCAAATGTACAAGCGTAAAGCGTGGTCTGGAATGCAGGTACTGGCAATGGCCCCTCCGCCGATCAACATAATTTCTTCGCTGATGGGAAGATTAAGGCCTGTCAGTAAAAGCAAGCAAAACATGATCCAATGCGCTTGATTGGCATGCTCGCAAATGTAATTCAATAGGTTTTCCATATGCCGTTAAGTGGCCGCAGGATTAATAGTCGTCAAATCAGGGTCTTTTAAAATAACCCCGCCTTGAATTTCAACGATATTGGTAGGAGTGGCAATTTCTGCTCCTTGCTTGGCGACAATATCGGCAATTTTTAATAGGATATCCTGTCGGATTGTCGGAAAGTCTGCGCCGGATAAGGCTGAAATATAAGCGGATACATTGATATCTAAAGAAGACGATCCAAAGCCTGTAAAAAACACCTCTACTTTTTGCTGGCGGTCGATATACCCTTGCTGCAAGAGCATCAACTTAATGTCATCGACCACTTGCCTGACTACTCCGATATCTTCGTAGCGCAGTCCGATGGTATGGTGAAAGCGTTCATGGCTCATGCGGGAAGGGGTAATGACGATGGTTTGCGTAAAAATGGAATTGGGAACATAAATGGGCCTTTTTTCCAGATTGCGGATGCGCGTCAAATACCAGCCGATTTCTTCAATATTCCCTTCAATTTTTTTCTCGGGGAGGCTGACAAATTCCCCAATTGTAAAGGGTTGGGTAATGTAGACCATCAGGCCGCCAAAGAAATTGGAGATGACTTGCTGCGAGGCAAACGCTAAGGCCAGGCCGCCAATTCCTCCAAAAGCGATCAACGTCTGCATATTGCGGCCTGTTACGTCCATCAGCAGGAAGACGGTAATAAAAATGATGGCCATTGTTGCCACTTTGCTGATCAAATCCAATTTTCCGGGAGTCAGTGCGATCTGATGGTTTTGGCTCATTTCCATCATATTTTTAACAACTTGATTATTCCAACGCATGAGGAACCAGCCGAAGGCTAGAACGGCGGACACACTTAAAATGACATGCAGCCCATCAATGTGGAAGTTCAATAAGCTAGAGCTGAGAATATCCAGCGAGCATACCGCAGCAACCAGCCACACATAGTAGGTGAGGGGATGGTGAAGGGCGGATATAAAACTGAGCGCCCAAATATTTTGTTGCTTTAGAAACCGCTCGCTTAATTTATAAAGGAGGGTGCGGATAAAAAAATTGAAGACAATCACAAATAAGACAATTCCCGCCGTTTGAACGGCAGGCCCAAAATCGCCTTCCAAAATTTCCGAACAAATTTCAAAAAAAGAAAGAAGCGGTGGCACTTTTTCCATAAAACAATCCTCCTTTCCACTCAAGTGAATATTAATGTCTGTCCCTCCTTGTTCTAGTTTGAAATGAAACGAGCCTAGTTTCAAATTTAAAACGAGTAGGGATAACTTTCTTTAAAGATAAAGCATAATGACTTCTAAGAAGAAAGAAAAGAATAACCGACTACCATAAAAAATTATTGTAGTCGGTCAATTGTATAGGCAATTTGAGACTAGCCTTTAAGGAGAGGCTATTCTTTAACCATCAAGGCTTGAGCATTGCGCTCTTCCCATGCTTTTTTCAAGAGGCTGAGACGCTTATTGGAAATTCCGCCCAAGTATTCTATTGCTGCAAGCAGACGCGCTCTTGTGCGGTCCTTACCCAGCAAGCCAACGGAATCAAACAAAGGAGGTCCTTGCGTTTTTCCCATCAAGCTGGCAAATAAAATCGGCATAATGATCTTTTTATGGTTGACCCCGAAAATTTCCGCCACGTCACGCGACGCCTGGTTCATTCCCGAACTTCCCCAGTTTTCCAGTTCATCTAGACGCCAGATAATGCCTTGGATGAGATAGCAGACTTGCTCTTTAGATAAGTCTTTGACGGCAAAAAGATCGTCTTGATATTTGATGTGATTGATAAAAAGAAAGTTAAATAAATCCATGAAATCGCCAAACGTCTTAATGCGCGAATGACAAAGCGGCATCAGCCTTTGCATAAATTCGTCATTAAAGCTCCATTCCTTCATGCGGTTCCATAGCTGGTCGACAGGGATATTTTTAATTAAGTACTGTTGATTGATCCAATCTAATTTCTGCACGTCAAAAACAGCGCCCGAGACCCCGATGCGCTTATAATCGAATTCTTGAACGATTTCATCGAAGCTGTAAATTTCGCGGTCGCCTGTCATGCTATAGCCCATTAAAGTCAAAAAATTGACAAAGGCTTCTGGCAGATACCCGCTATCGCGATAGAAGAAAATGGACGTGGGGTTTTTGCGCTTGGATAGTTTTTTCCCATCGCGTCCAAGAAGCAGGGGCATGTGCATAAAAGTAGGAGGAGTCCAGCCAAACGATTCGTACAAAAGAATATGCTTGGGAGTCGAGCTCATCCATTCATCTCCGCGGATGACATGGGAAATTTTCATTAAATGGTCATCGACTACGTTTGCCAAGTGATAAGTCGGAAAGCCGTCCGATTTCAAAAGCACTTGGTCGTCAATGTCGGCCCACGGGAATGTCATTCGCCCTTTAATGGCATCTTCATAAACGCATTCGCCGCTTATAGGAACTTTGAGGCGAATAACATAGGGAAGGCCTGCCTTTTCGCGTTCTTCTATTTCGGCGGGAGTCAAATGGCGGCAACGCCTGTCATAGCCTTGGCGACCGCCTTGCTTTGCTGCAAGTTCGCGCATTTCATCAAGGTCTTGCTGAGTGCAAAAGCATTTGTAAGCCTTTCCCTTATGCAGGAGTTCTTCTGCATATTGCTTGTAGATATCAAAGCGTTCAGATTGACGATAGGGTCCATAGGGCCCGCCAACATCTGGGCCTTCATCCCACTGAATGGTTGCCCATTTAAGAGCCTTGTAGATATTTTCCTCGTATTCCGGACGGCTGCGCGTCCGGTCTGTATCTTCGATGCGCAGAATAAATTGGCCTTTATGGTGGCGGGCAAAAATCATGTTAAACAAGGCCATATAGGCTGTTCCAACATGGGGGTCGCCCGTTGGAGAAGGAGCGATGCGAACACGGACTGACATAAAAATTAAATCCTTTAACTAAAAACAATTTAAAATAGATAATTATTGTGAGCGATTTTTAGATAGATTTCAAGTATAAGAGTGTGTTTACAAACGGGAATAGCCTGAATTCGCTTCTTTCGGCTCTAAGATTGCAAACATCTCTAAGCGGGTGTATTAAAATCCATACTAATCGATAGGTGAGGTTATTTTCTCTCGAGAAGGCAATCGGAGAGAGGGGCCATATTGAGTGAATAGGGCCCATTCTCTCTTATCGCTTCCTAGGGAAAAGAAAGCGAGTCTAGGTCATTAGCGGTTTTTAATCCCCCCTCTAAGACGCCTTTTGCAAAAGCGGGTCAAAGGGAACGGAAGAAAGCGATTCTTTTTTCTGAGGGGAGAAAAGCGCCCCTTTATCCTGCATCATGAGCAGCAGATCTTCCATAATATTATAGGATTCTTCAAGCTGCAGGTCATTCTGTCCAAAATCTTCTTGCTCATCCGTTTCGGCTTCGTCTTTCTTTTTAATTTCCTTTAGCATGTTCTGGTAATTTAAATTTTGCGCTAGCCTTTGCTGTGAATTGGTTTTCAATCTTTCTAAATAAGGGCGATACGTATCCAGTTTTTCTTGCAAACCAAATTTATAAAGCTTGCGGATTTTCTCCCGCTGCAAAAAGGGAATATCGGACAAGTCGTCATCAAAATTCGATTTGATATGATCATTTTCAAGCGGATACTTAGCAAAGCGCTCGCCGATGTCCGATTCCGATAATGGGCCTGGAACTGCTACATCCGATAAAACCCCCGTCAGCTGAGGCGTTTGTCCCGATACGGTATAATAGCGCCCGCGGGTGACTTTATATTCGCCTTGCGGATTGACTTGCTCGTTGTCCGAAGTCGTCAAAGTAAAAGTTTGATAAGATCCCTTGCCATACGTGTGATCGTCGCCTATAATGAGGGCTCTTCCATAATCTTGCAGTGTTTGTGCGACAATTTCTGATGCGGAGGCGCTCATGCGATTGACTAAGACAATCAAGGGCCCATCCCAAGCCATTGTCCCATCTAGATCCCTCAAATGCTGAATGCGGCCATTCTCATCTTTGATAGAGACGACAACCCCTTTAGTAATGAACAGTCCGGTAACGGCTACCGCTTGGGAAAGAAGGCCTCCAGAATTGTAGCGTAAATCGAGAATAAGGCCTAATAAGTGATGATCTTTTTTTAGCTTGTTGATTTCATGCTCAAGGTCTGTTGCGGAAGAGCTATCGCGGTCCTGATAGAAAGAATAGAGCTTTAAATAGCCGATAACCCCCTCTCCAAAAGGTTCATAAGAACTTTTAAAACGGGTTTCCTTTAAAACAACCTCGCCCCTTGAAATGGTGATGTCTAATTTTTCTTCCTTCTTTGTTCCGTCTGGAGCCGGCGTCTCGCGGATGACAGTCAAGACAACGGGTGTATGCTCTTCCCCCCGAATGAGATCCACGGCATCTGAAATATCCATTCCAACAACAGGCTCTCCATTAACAGCTACAATGCGGTCCTTGGCTTTTAATTGTTTCCCCAAAGCTGCAGGCCCGCCCTCGACAATCTTGATGACCGTAAATCCATTGATATCATCGCGCAGCTGGGCTCCAATTCCAAATAAACGCTGTTGGACATTGATCATAAATTGAGTTGCCTCAGTCGGAGTAAAATAAGCTGTATGCGAGTCTAAAGCGGATGCGGTAGCCTTGAGTACATTGGATAAAATTAAGTGTTCTTTTTCCGGATTTGGAGCTAATTGCTCCTCTTCAAACTTTGCCTGCCGCTTTGCAATGCGCTGCATGGCATTTTCTTTCATGTTTTCGCTTAATTTAGCCGACGTCTCCAGTTGAAGGGCGCGAATGCGTCTTAAGCGTTCGACCAATTCTTCTTCGGATTTCGCCCAAGCCATGTCTTTAAATTCTTCAGCTGTCACATGCGTGGGGAGATTGTTATAATCAATTTTTTGCTCTAATAAACGCCGCCTTTGAATGGCCTTGACCAAAGCGGCTTGAATATCTTCAAAAATGCGGAAATTATCGCTATTATAGTCCTCAATCAATTGATTCAATAGTTGATCGGAAGGATGCGTCCATTGCTGAATGTCAGATTCAATAAAATACGTCTTGGTCGGATCTAATAAATCTAAATAATTATTTAAAATGCGCTGAGCCAGTATAGGAGTCAGTTTTTTATAGGAAGCATGCGCTTTCATAATTTCTTTGGCTTTAGCAGTGACATCGGCAGGGGTTAAATCTGGAGCCTTGGCTTCCAAGCAACCAATCAAGAGGCAAAGTAGCAAAGCGATATATCTACGCATTAAATAACCTTGGGTTTCTGCTTAAGAGTGTTCATAAAGTCAGTAGATTGATCATCTTAGGACTCTTTATAAAAATTTTACTAGCAATTGCTACCAATAAGATGGCATATTGGTAGCATTTCTGCCTAAAAACCGTAGAAAAAAGGCCGACTGGCAGTGCAAGTATACCCTTAAAGGGTGTTAAATAACTTATAATAGCTTGCATTTGATTATGTCTCCTAAGAAGCAAGCAGTGCTTCTTAGGAGAAAAGAACTCGAATCTAAGCCATTAGAAGGTTTTTTAATAGGCTCTTAAAAGAGCGATTAGCAAAATCCTATTTTAAACAAAATCTCTTTATCTGAAAAGAGAGGAGTTTTCAGATAAACTTAAAAATAGAACTTGTTTAATAACTATATGTTTTGTAAAATTTTATAATATTCATAAATAGATTTTACAATTCTATAAAGATCGTAAATTTAAATTAATTTATTCGATTAGTTGGAGAAAGTAAACGCTCTAAAATATTATGGCGAATAGTCTTTACGATTTTTTTATAAAAATAGGACTAAATATTTAAAAGTTGTAAAAATTGGTTGATTTAAATTCTTTATTATGTAAATATAGATTTTCCTTTGATATAAATAATCAAAATTTATTAATGAGGATTACTTGCTTATAAGCAATTAAGTTTTTTAGGAGGATAAATATAATGTCACAGGATAAAACTGATGATAAGAAAGTTGTTTCTATTACAGAAGCAGCTAAATTGAATAAAGTAACGCGACAAGCTATTTATGTTGCGATTAAATTAAATAAGCTGAAAGCCAGAAAAGAAACGACACGATGGACAATTAGCTTAGAAGACTTAGAAGATTATCGCCGTCAGAAATACTCTAGAAGTAAATCTGTTTATGATGGGGAACTTTTATTTGACAATAACAAGGGATACTTCTCTGTTAATCAAGTGGCTGAGATGTTAAGCGTTCCTGCGCAAAAGATTTATTATGCCACTCGCATTGGTTTATTAAAGGCTCAGCGTAAAGGAGCTGCTTGGGTAATCCATTCTGATGATGTAAAGGAATATCAAGAGAAGTATATTCAAAAGAAGAACCGTCGTCGTCAAGCTAGCTAATAGCTTTCTTTGTCTTTTTGCTAGCATTGTCTTTTGTAACCGTTCACTTCAAGGCTAAGACAGTCAAGCCTTTTTTTATTATAGGTTAATCTCCTCTTAGCAAGGACTGAACGGTTATATTCTTTTTTTTCCTTTTCAAATAAATAAACGTTTCAACATGCGCTGTCTGTGGGAACATGTCATAGATAACGCATTGTTGAATTTCATAGTCTTTCGCGTAGAAGAAAGCCAAATCCCTTGCCAAAGTGGAGGGCATGCATGAGACATAGATAATCTCGTTTGGATTAGCTTGCAAGAGAGTGTGTATCACGCCTTTGGACAGGCCTGTTCGCGGAGGATTGACTAAGATCAAATGCGGCTTTTCGTGCCCTTTAAGCCATTTAGGCAGAATCTTTTCTACATCTCCTTGGATGAATTGCGCTTGTTTGAGATGATTTAATTGGCTGTTTTCCTGTGCAAATTTGATGGCTTCGGGATTAAATTCCATTCCCGTCACTTGATGGCCTTGTCTGGCCAATAGCAGCGAAGTAATGCCAAAACCGCAGTACAAGTCTAAAATTTGCTTGCCGGTCTGATGGGCAGTGACGGAGCAGATCTGGCGATAAATATTGGCGCTTTGTTCCGGATGATTTTGAACAAAGGCTTGCGGGGTAAAGCGGAAAAGAAGGCCTTCCACTTTTTGTTCACAATAAGGATCGCCGAACTGCCATTGTTCTTGCGGGCTATAGACAAGGATGCCGACAAATGCGGGATAATTTTGAAGGGCGCTTTGGAAGAGCCGGTTTTGCAATCCCTGCAAAGAAGAAAATTGAAAAGAGAGGATATAGCGGTCTTTTTGATTTTTTAAAATGGTGACCCTGCCTTCTTGGCGGCCTGGATTGGGAAGCGTATGAATAAATTCCCGCAGCTGCTTGACAATCGCATCATCCGGCGAATTGAAAATCGGGCATGTTTGTATAGTTATAAGAGAGCGATTGTCCACTCCGATATAGCCCATCTCAAAGCCGTTTTCTGTCGGTCGCATATGCAAAGTGATATGGCGGCGGTATGCCCACTTTAATTGAGCGGGAATAATTTTGGGGGGAGGCAAGCTAATATGGCCAATGCGTTTTAAAGCATCTAGGACGGCATGCTGCTTATAGTTAAGCTGGGCTTGATCATTCAGATGTTGAATCTGGCATCCTCCGCATGTGCCGAAGTAAGGACAAAGCGGTTGTGTCCGTTGCGGGCTAGCCCGCTCGATTGAGACAAGTTCGCCTTTGGCAAAGGATTTCTTTATTTCGATGAGCCGGCAGGTGATTTTATCCCCTATGGCCGTAAAGGGGACAAAGACGACAAAGCCGCGGTAGCGGAGAATGCCTTCTCCGCCGAAAGCAATCGTCTGAATTTCCCCTTCAATAATGTCGTTGAGTTGAGACTTTCCCATCATGGCTATTAGGCGGCAGGAGCGGCTGAGGGATCTTCTAAAATTTTGAAATCCCGGATTAGCAGCTGGATGCTCGATTTATTAATTTGAGGAGTAAAGGCAATGCGTAATTTGAGGTTCTTTTTGCGAAGCTGGGCGCTATGGGCCGCTTTTCCTAAAGCGACTCCTTCCAAAACCCGATCTCCTTGCTCTAAATATAATTTAAGATGAGTTTTACCGACAATTTTCGGCGGCCATGTCTGCCAGGCATCGCAATAAAGAATCGGCTGGGGATTTTCATTTCCGTAAGGCTCCAATAGCTTGGCCGATTCCATAAAGTCAAACGTGAGTTCGCTGAATTTGATTTCGGCATCCAAGGCAAGCTTGCTCATCACGTCCGAATCTTTGAGCTTCTGGTTGGCCGCTTCAATAAAATGCGCTTTAAACTGTTCAATATGTTCTTCTTTGACTGTCAAGCCAGCTGCAAAATCATGCCCCCCAAAATTAATCAAGATGTCGGAGCATTGCTTTAAAGTCGGCAATAAAGGAAATTCTCGAATAGAACGGACAGATCCTTTACCGATACCTTTGTCAATGGCAATCATCACAGTCGGTCGATTATATTGTTTGGAAATGCGGGTAGAAATAATGGCAATCACTCCAGGGTGCCATTTATCGGAAACCATGACGATGGCTTTGTTATTCAAGATGGCCGGATATTCTTGAATCGTCGTGTCAACGTCCAAAGACATCGTCCGCTCGATCTTTTGTCTTTCAATGTTATTTAAATCCAGCTCCAACGCCATTTTTTCAGCTAAATCGGCATTCTTGACCAACAGCATCTGAACGCCTTTGCGTGGATCGTCAATTCGGCCCAAGCTATTTAAGCGGGGAGCGATTTTGGAGGCAATTGTAAAAGTCGTCAAGTCATTGAGGTCCACATCGCAAATAGAAAACAGCTTCGAAAGCCCCATGCGTCTGCCTTTGCGTAGCTGGCGCAAGCCGTAGCGGACTAAAATGCGGTTTTCTGTATCCAGCAAAGAGCCCATGTCCGAAATCGTGCCCAGAGCGACAAGATCCAAGTAGCGCTTTAAATCGATCTTTTTTGGCGGAATTTTTCCCTCCGCCGTCAATTGATTGGTGATTCCATGGGCAAGCTTGAAGGCGACTCCGACTCCTGTCAGATCGCGATTTGGATAGGGGTTATTTAGCAGCTTGGGATTGAGCGTTGCAATGCAATGGGGGATTTTATCCGTCGGCTCGTGATGATCTGTAATGATGACGTCCACGTTTTGGGCAGCGACTTTGGCTATCTCTACGGCTGCCGTAATCCCACAGTCCACCGTAATGAGGAGCTTGCAATTATTCATTAAGGCATATTCCAACGCCTCGACAATCAAGCTTTGGCGCAAAGTTCCCCGATTGGAGACGTAAAAGAAAACATTCGCTCCTAAATCCTGTAAAAATTCCGTCAACAATGTCGTGCCGGTCATTCCATCGACATCATTGTCTCCATAAATTAAGATGTTTTCCCCATTTTTAATGGCATGGCAAACGCGCTCCACAGCTTGTGGCATCTCAGCCATTAAGAAAGGGTCATGCAATTCAGGAAGCTTGGCGTACAGATAGTCATGAATTTGCTGAAAAGACTGAAAGCCCCGTGAGACAAGAATTTGTGCGATAACAGGATGAATCTTAAATTCTTTGATGATGCTTTCCTTTAATTCATTGTCCGTTTTAGGGTAAACCCATATGGGTTCCTCTTGGCCATAGGCAGGGGAATGCATCAAATTCTAACTCCGTTTCTCTAAAAAAAATCATGTGTTTATTAGTCGTAAGGATTGTCTTGCCAGGTAGGCATTTACCTAAGCCGCCTTCCGTCATTAAATCTCGCTTGAAAATTAAAATCTCACTAGGGTTGTGGTAGATGATTAATGGATTTGTTACCATTTTATGATTCATAGGCTCAAAGTCAAGCTAAATGATTGACTTTATCCATCTTGTTGATTAAAAAAGCCTAATTTGATGAATCTATTTCATTAGAATAAATAATTAAGCTTGAAGTTTTTGTATCAATTAATAGAGTTTGAAAATAGTTTTTCATCTAATCTTTATTTTAATGATGCGGAGCAGAAGAGACTGTCATCGAAGTCATAATGTCCAGATTCGAGTTCATTCTTAGAGGGAAGCTCCGTGAAGAAAATTATCTCAAATATAAATTATTAAGGTTTAATATCCCCTCTAAGTATTTAAATCGATTTTAGCGATTTAAAGAATTTTAAATGAGGGGAGAAGGCTGCGGGAGTCGAAGGCCTGGCTTAGCGATTTTGGGGCAGAGGTGCTAAAAATTTCAAGCTTTATTGAATAAGGTCTTATTTGCGGCTAGTTTTTTCTTGCATTTTTAAATAAGTCAGCTTAATAATTTAGGTTCTCGGTAATGTTTTTTGATGAAATTTGGAAAAAAAGAACAATTTATTATCGAAGGTTGCAAACAATAAACTAGTTTGAGGTTTTATTATGTCGCAAGATACCAAACAAGAATTTGGTAAATGGCGGGCGTTTTTTTGGCCTGTGCATGGCTATGAGCTAAAAAAACTCCTTCCAATGTTTTTTATGTTCTTCTGTATTTCTTTCAACTATACAATCTTGAGGGATACAAAGGATACCTTAATCGTTACAGCTGCCGGTGCGGAGGCTATTCCATTTTTAAAGTCATTTGGAGTTGTTCCAGCCGCGATTATCTTTATGATCATATATGCCAAGCTGAGTAACGTATTGAGCAGAGAAAATCTTTTCTATGTGACTCTTTTGCCTTTCATTATCTTCTTTGGCTTATTTGCGTTTGTCATGTATCCAGCCAGAGAACTCTTGCTGCCGACAGAATCGGCCAACGCTTTGCGCGCTTATCTGCCAGGCGGATGGACAGGACTGGCTGCTGCCTATCATAACTGGATGTATTCTATTTTTTACATTCTAGCTGAACTCTGGGGAAGTGTTGTCTTATCTCTGCTTTTCTGGGGATTTGCCAACCAAATTACACGCGTGACAGAAGCTAAGCGTTTTTATAGCTTATTCGGCTTGGGTGCTAATTTAGCTCTCTTGGTTTCCGGTCCAGCTATCGTTTACGTTTCTGATATCCGTAAAAAATTGCCAGCTGATGTCGATGCATGGCAGATTTCCCTTAACTATTTAATGGGAATGGTTGTTATTGCTGGGATTGCCATTTTGGCCATTTACTGGTGGATCAACCGCAATATCTTGACAGATCCGCGTTTTTATGATCCAAATCAAGAAAGAGCGCCAGGCAAGAAGAAGAAAGCGAAGATGTCTTTGGGCGAAAGCTTCAAGTTTCTCTTTACCTCTAAATATATCCTTTGCCTAGCGATTTTGGTTATCGCTTACGGTATTTCGATCAACCTCGTGGAAATTACTTGGAAGAGCCAAGTTAAACTTCAGTACCCCAACCCCAACGACTATAGTACGTTTATGGGATGGTTCTCTACAATGACTGGTGCTGTAACGATTTTAATGATGCTGTTTGTTGGTGGTAACGTCATTCGCCGTAAGGGATGGGGCTTTGCTGCTCTCATTACGCCTGTTGTCTTGTTAATCACCGGTATTGCCTTCTTCTCATTTGTTATTTTTAAACAACACTTGCTAGGCTATATCGCAGCTTTAGGAACAACTCCTCTCTTCTTAGCTGTTATCTTTGGTGCGGCTCAAAATATTATGAGTAAGTCTTCTAAATACTCCTTATTTGATCCAACAAAAGAGATGGCTTATATTCCATTGGATGAAGATTCCAAGGTAAAAGGAAAAGCGGCTGTTGACGTTGTCGGTGCACGCTTAGGAAAATCTGGTGGTTCGATTATTCAAATGGGTCTATTGGCATTTGGTACATTGGCCACGATTACGCCTTATATCGGGGCTATCCTCATGGTGATCATTGCCGCTTGGATTGTTGCTGCTCGTTCATTGAATAAGCAATTTACCAAGTTGACAGCTGATCAAAGCGCTGCTGCAGCGAATACAGATAAAACTTCTACAGCTACAACAGCTAGCTAATAGAAGACGATTCATCATTCGATGAATTGAATAATAGCCCTCATCCTTCTTAAGGATGGGGGCTTTTTTTTGATTTATGATCAGTTATGGAAATAGAAATGTGTATTAGCTCTAGTTGATTCCTTGTGGAACACGATTCAAGCTTAAGAAGCGGTCTCTAAAGGAAGGGTAAAATGGAAGGTGGATCCTTTGCCGACCTCGCTCTCCGCCCAGATGTTGCCTTTATGCTCATGAATGATGCGTTTGGCGATAGCTAAGCCAAGCCCCGTGCTGGTTTCTCCGCCAGTGGTTTTAGCGCTCGTTTTAGTAAAAGGATTGAAAAGATTTTCCATTTCTTTTTGAGGAATACCCACGCCTTGGTCCTGGATGGTCACTAAAACTTTTTCATTGACTCTGGCTAAAGAAATAGTGATATGGGTCTGAGGACGAGAATATTTAATGGCATTGTTAATAAGGTTGTTGAGGACTTGCTCAATTTTTTCTGGATCGCAACAAATAGACGGAATATGAGGCGATTCTTGTTTGAAAGAAATGTCGATTTGTTTTTGCTCCGCTTTTATGGCATTTAAAGCAATGCCTTCTTTAATCAGCTCGTCCAAATTAGTTTGAACCAAATTAAGCTTAACCATGCCGGATTCAATGGCTGCCAAGTCGAGCAAATCATTGATAAGGACAAGAATGGAATGGCTGGACTTCTGAATGCGATTGAGTAGTTTAATGACATCTGGATTGCCCAAGTCGGTTAATTTTTCCAACAGAATATCGCTATAAGCTTGAATGGCTGTCAATGGATTGCGCAAGTCATGAGCCGCCATTCCTAAGAAGAGATTTTTCTGATTATTTAATACCTGCAATTCTTCATTTTTGCGTTCGATATCTTGGTTAATCTGTGCCAGCTTGCGATAGGCTTGTTCTAATTCCCTATTTTTTTGCATGGCATTGGCATAGGTGGAGAGAAGCAAGTCGGTAATCTGAGCTTGATTGACTTTTAAGAGGTGATGCTGCCCATGAAAGGAGAATTCTAAAGCTAGATTTTCTTCCGCTGTTTTTCGCAATTTTCGGTTTTCCATGACATCGCTAATCGTATTGAGGAGAAGCTCTGTTGTGCAAGGCTTTGTCAGAAAGCTATCGGCTCCGCATTCGATCCCTTTGATGACATCCATGGAATCTGACAGATTGGTCAAGATAATAACGGGCAGTTTGGAGAATTGGGGATGGTTTTTGGCGTAGCGGCAGAATTCAAAACCATCCATTCTAGGCATTTCTATATCACTAATAATCAAATCCGGCATATGAACCTTTAACATTTCGATGGCCTCGATTCCATCTTTTGCCAGGTTGACATGAAAGCCATGCTTTTCCAAAGTTTCTTTAAGCAGCATCGCTTGCGTCAGACTGTCTTCGACTAATAATAAATCTGTAGAAGGCTGAAAAGAGGGCGTTGCTTTTGTAAAATTCATAATTTCTCCTTCTCTGACCTAGAAGTATGGACCAAATATTCAATTGTGCTGGCCATTCGCTCCAAAGGAACTTTGTTTTTGGATGCCCCGATTTCAAAAGCGGCCCTTGGCATGCTATACATAATGCAGCTGTCGGGATCTTGAATCAAGGTATAAGCGCCTTTTTGTTTCATCATAAGTAATCCTTCGGCTCCGTCGTTTCCCATTCCCGTTAAAACAACCCCAAGCGCATTGGGGCCATAAACTGTGGCGATAGAACTAAAGAGGCGGCTTACAGCAGGGCATAGCTCTCGATTTTTTCCTTTGATAAGGGCAATTTCGTTTTTCCGGCTTAGCTGCATATGGAAGCCATCGGAGGCAATATAAACATGCCCAGGAAGAGCCATTTCCTTATTTTGCGCTAGTTGGACTTTTAATTGAGTGGATTTTTGCAGCCAGTTCGCAAATCCCAAGGCAAATCCATTAGAGATGTGTTGAACAATAAAAATGGGAACAGGGAATGTGCCCGGCAATTCAGAAAGAATCATCTCAATAGCGGATGGCCCTCCCAAAGACGCTCCAATGGCGACGGCTTCGATGGCTGCATTGACTTTTTCAGCAACTGATCCTATTTGCTTTAAAGGAGCGGCTTTTGAATAACGGGTAATGAGCTTGACTCCAGACGCCGTCTTTATGGTATCTATCAAAGATTTGGCCACTTCTTCGTAATGGGGATCCCCTAATCCTACGGGACGCGGCAGGATGGCTAAAGCGCCGGCTTCTATTGCATGAAAGCTGGCTTGAACATTGTCTGGCGAATAAATTCCGCTTACAATGACGACGGGAATAGGCCTGGATTGCATGATGCGGCGCGTGGTCTCAAATCCATCAAGATTAGGCATGGCTATGTCCATGGTGATGACATCTGGGGTAATTGTTTGCAGCATTTGCAAGGCTTTTTCTCCATCTGTAGCATATCCGATGACTTTTATAGAAGGATCGGATTCTATGATATGTCGAAGAAACTCGCGTGCCACAGGCGAATCATCTACAATGAGGACTTTAATTTGATGTTCAGGCATAGCATTCTTTCTCTAATAGCCGGATAATGATGTCATCTATTCCGGATTATTCATATGCGCCATTTTATATTGCTGAGTCAAGGCTTTAAGAGATGATCCGACAGAATTTAAAGAAATCACTGCCGACTCGATTTGCCTCATATGCTCGACATGCTGGCTACTGGCTTCGTTTATATTTGACATGGCGATATTGACTTGGTCGACGCCTACTAGCTGCTGCTGGCTTGAAATGGCGATTTGCTTGGCAGCTTGCGCGACCATATTGATGCTGTTCAGCAAGGTGTTGATCGCTTCTGCTGTTTGGGCGGATTGATCGACGCCCTTGGCCACCGCCTTGGACCCTTGTTCAGTGGCCATGACGGCTGAGCTTGTATCATTTTGGACATCATTGAGAATGGAGCGTACTTGAACAGTTGCATTCTTGGACTGTTCGGCAAGGTTGCGGATCTCTAAAGCGACAACGCCAAAGCTTTTTCCTTGTTCGCCCGCTCTGGCAGCTTCGATGGCGGCATTGACGGCAAGCAGGTTCGATTGCTCCGCCAAGTCGTTCACGGTGTCGATAATCTCCCCGATAGCCAAATTATGCTCGCTGAGCTTCATGATGCTTTCTGAAATCGTGCGCATCTTTTCTTGAATCTCGTGCATGTCGTTGATTGTGCTATTGACGGATTGTTCGCTGGATTTTACGATTTTCAAGGTGTCTTCGGCATAATTTAGCACGCCTTGTGCCTTTTTAGAAGCGATGTGGGCGGTTTGTTTGAGCTCTTCAGAAGTCGTGGTTGTTTCCGTCACTGCCGAAGCCGTCTCGGCTGTATTTGCCGATACTTGCGTAACGGAGGTGACAATCTCGTTAGAGGAATCCGACAACGTCTTGGCTTCCGCTTGGATCTTGCTGATCATGCGGCGCAGCTTGTCAATCATGTCCCGCATGGCCATCCCTAGAATGTCCTTATTTGAGCGGGGAGCCGTATTGACGGTTAGGTCACCGGAGGCAACTGATTCTAAGGCTGCCGCCATCTTATTGGCTGTTGTGACCATATGCTGCATGGCTAATAGAAGCTGGCCGATTTCATCTTGTGATTTTACTGCTATTTGCAAGTCTGTCTCCCCATCGGCGACTTTATTGATGATGCTGATTGCATAGGCAAGCGCATTCAAAATATTTTTAATTAAAATCCAAGCGAATAAGGAGATAAGCAAGATCGCGATCGCCATACTTATGAGAGTAATATCAGTAAACGTCTTAGAAGTAGAAAGCGCATTTTGATAATCAGATGCCGTTTCAGAAGAGTGAGATTGAATCAGCTGCTCAATTTTCTCATTGGCAGGCTCAAAAGTAGAGGAGATGTCTCTGAAAAGCGCATCATGAAGTTGATCCCGTCGAGTCGTCAATAAAGTGCCCAGCTGTTTGAAGGATGATAAGGTATTTTGAAGCATTGTATCGAGCTGTTCGACTTGATCTTTTCGCGAAGAATTTTGCGATGTAGAAGAAGTGCGATATCTTTTCCAATTTTCCTTAATTGCGGATTCTGTTTGATTTAAAGCCTTTTCTCCCTCTTCAATATTCCAGATTTGACTGGTGACTTTAGTCAAATCAATGATGGCAGTATTGATGGCTTTTGTTATTTCATGCAGGCTTGTAATCTCTTCATTCCCCCCTTCGTAAATATTTCTTTGCCCTTCCTCTGCTAAATGATTGCTATACCATCCGAGGATGCCCAATAAGACCAAAGTAGCAAACATGAGGCTAACAAGAATCAACAAGCGTGTTTTAATGGAGTAGTTTGAAAACATCAGTCATCCCTTCTATTTATAACAATTTTAATAGGCATCATGCTGCAATATATTCCGAACTATTCATATGCGCCATTTTGTATTGCTCGGTCAACGCTTTAAGGCTTGTGCCGACAGAATTTAAAGAAATCACTGCCGACTCGATTTGCCTCATATGCTCGACATGCTGGCTACTGGCTTCGTTTATATTTGACATGGCGATATTGACTTGGTCGACGCCTACTAGCTGCTGCTGGCTTGAAATGGCGATTTGCTTGGCAGCTTGCGCGACCATATTGATGCTGTTCAGCAAGGTGTTGATCGCTTCTGCTGTTTGGGCGGATTGATCGACGCCCTTGGCCACCGCCTTGGACCCTTGTTCAGTGGCCATGACGGCTGAGCTTGTATCATTTTGGACATCATTGAGAATGGAGCGTACTTGAACAGTTGCATTCTTGGACTGTTCGGCAAGGTTGCGGATCTCTAAAGCGACAACGCCAAAGCTTTTTCCTTGTTCGCCGGCTCTGGCAGCTTCGATGGCGGCATTGACGGCAAGCAGGTTCGATTGCTCCGCCAAGTCGTTCACGGTGTCGATAATTTCCCCGATAGCCAAATTGTGCTCGCTGAGCTTCATGATGCTTTCTGAAATCGTGCGCATCTTTTCTTGAATCTCGTGCATGTCGTTGATTGTGCTATTGACGGATTGTTCGCTGGATTTTACGATTTTCAAGGTGTCTTCGGCATAATTTAGCACGCCTTGCGCCTTTTCAGAAGCGATGTGGGCGGTTTGTTTGAGCTCTTCAGAAGTCGTGGTTGTTTCCGTCACTGCCGAAGCCGTCTCGGCTGTATTTGCCGATACTTGCGTAACGGAGGTGACAATCTCGTTAGAGGAATCCGACAACGTCTTGGCTTCCGCTTGGATCTTGCTGATCATGCGGCGCAGCTTGTCAATCATGTCCCGCATGGCCATCCCTAGAATATCTTTATTTGAGCGGGGGGCGACATTGACGGTTAAGTCGCCTGAGGCAATTGATTCTAAGGCTGCGGTCATTCTTCTTTGCTTTTCAATCATGTCTTGCATGGCTAAGGCAAGTGTGTCTTTATCTGAACGCGGCTGGACATTGACGGTCAGATCGCCAGCTGCAATAGACTCTAGGGTTGATGTCATTTTATTGGTCGTGGCAACCATATGCTGCATGGCCGATAGGAGCTGGCCGATTTCATCTTGAGATTTTACTTCTATTTGCATAGACGTGTCGCCTTCTGCGACTTTATTAACATTGCTAATTGCATAAGCGAGCATATTCAAGATGTTTTTGATCAAGAACCAAGCAAAAAAGGAAATGAGCAGAATGGCGATAAGCATGCTAAAAAGCGTAATATCGGTAAAAAGTCTAGAGGTGGAAAGGGCATGCTGATAGTCTGTAACGGTCTCTATAAAGTGGGATTTCATCAGCTGCTCGATTTTGTCGGTCACATTCTCAAAAGTTGAAGATTCTACTCTAAGAAAACTTTGGAGCTGGTCTATTCCATTACTTGCTGATAAGGTGCGAAAGCGCTGAATGATAGAGAAAATGCTCTGGATCATAGGCGTGATTTGTTCAATGAGTTCTCGGCGTAAAGGATCCTCCGAAGTCGAAAAATTCCGGTATTTCCCCCAATTTTCTCTAATTATTGCTTCCAATTCATTCAAAGCTTTTTCGCCTTCCTCCATAGTCCATACATGGCTGTAGATTTTGGTTATGTCGATCATGGTTTTGTCAATAGCCTTAGATGTTTTATGCAAGGCAGTCAGTTCTTCATTTCCTCCTTCGTAAATATCTTGCTGGCTTTTTTCTGCTAAATGATTGCCATACCACCCAAGGATGCCTATTCCTATTAGAGTAGCGGACATAAGGCTGACAAGGATCAACAAGCGTGCTTTAATCGTATAATTTGAAAACATTTGTTTTTCCTTCTATTTATAATAATTTTTGAATGATATCTAGCAGGCTCTTCTGGGTAAATCGGCTCTTCTCTAAATAAGCATTCGCTCCGACATTCATCCCTTGTTCCAAATCTTCGGGCGACTCTTTGGCCGAGCAAAGAATAATGGGAATGTTTTTCCCCTTATCAAGTTCGCGTACTTTGGATGTAAGGGTAAAACCATCCATGCGGGGCATTTCCACATCGCTGATAATAAGATCGATATGTTCAATTTTAAAAATAGAAAAAGCTTCCAAACCATCTACAGCGGCTTTAACTTCATAGTCGGCTATTTCTAGAATGTTTTTAAGTAAAAGGCGGGAGGTCATAGAATCTTCCGCTATGAGAATCGTCTTTTTGCCCTTTTTTAATTCTTTTGGAGTACTTTCCATTTTCTTGGCAATGTCTAATTGCACGGCCGATTTGACCAAATCTTGCGGGTTTAAAATGGCGATGACTTGCCCTGACTCGGAAATAGAAGCGCCTAAAACATATTTGAGCTGTTTCAATTGCTTACCTAGGCCTTTGACTAAGATCTCTTGCTCGTAAAGGATTTTATCTACTCCGAAAGCGATTGTTTTTTCGGCTGCTTTGACAATCACGGCATACACCATGCGTTCTTTTTCTCTGCTCTGTTCAGCCGGAAGATCGAGGACCTGGCTTAAAGGCACAAAGGAAATGGGCTTGCCATTTTGATAAAGCACTTCCCGGTTTTCGACAGATTTAATTTCTTCTCGGTTGATTCTGATGACTCGCTTAATATTATGGGAAGGCATGATAAAATCTTGGCCTGCAGTTTTGATCTGCATGCCTCTAAAGGTGGCTAAAGTCAAGGGAAGAACAATGCGGAAACTCGTTCCTTCACCTTGCTTGGATTCAACAGATAAATGGCCTCCTAGTTTATCGACTTTTTCTGATGCAATTCCTAATCCCAACCCTCTTCCCGAAAGCTCTGTAATAATATCTTTAGTCGAAATGCCGGACTGAAAGATCAGCATCAAACTCTCTTGATCTCCCATTGCTGCCGCATCGGATGGGCTTAGAATTCCTTGTCTAATTGCGCTTTCTTTAACTTTGGCGCGATTAATCCCCTGTCCGTCGTCGCTAATGATCAACTCCATGCTATTCCCGCTAGTCTGAGAGGCGCTTACTCTGATTGTGCCGCTCGGAGGCTTATTAACCTTAGCCCTGACAGCCGGAGTTTCAATGCCGTGGTCAATGCTATTTCGGATAATGTGCATTAAAGGATCTTTCATTTCTTCCAGAATTCGCCGATCAATTTCAATGTCTTCTCCTACCACCTCAAAATGGATCTCTTTCTCTTGAGAATGTGAAATATCTCTTACCATACGGGGAAAGACATCCAATAAAGTAGATAAGGGCTGCATCAAGACTTTTCTGGTGTCATCTAGCAAAGTATCAACGATGACGCTGGCTGCACGGTGATCCTGCGCGGACATTTTAATTAAATGAGAGAGATGATTCTTGATAGATTTAATAAACTCTTGCTGCCAGTTAATATAATCCAGAGCTTTTGCAAGCTCTTTATGGATAGCAGGTGACTTATCACTCTTTTTTAAGCGCTCTATTAATGTATGAATATCCGGTTGAACGGTTTTCCATTTTCTATCCGATTGCTTTAAAGTATCTCTCAAAAGGATTAAGTTGTTCATTTGCTGGCGCGAGGCCAGCTTCAGCATGAGCATTTCTTCTATTTCCTGAAAAAGCTTATCCAATTTATTCAAAGAAACGCGGATCGTTTTATCTTGAGCTAATCCACTTGGAGAAAGCGAAGACGTCGGGATAGGGCCGGTTTTGGGCTCGTCCTTAGGAATGGAAGAGGGAATGTCTAGGCTTGGAGCAGGCTGCTGTTCGGCGATAGGGGAGGGAGTGTGAGAGGAAGGCTGCGGTTCAATGGATGCCTGTTCCGAAGCTGCTGCCGCAATTTGATCCAATTGATCGATAAGAGGAAAAATGGCGCTGATTTCTTTGGGTTTATCCGAGGGGGAGTAAGCGACCAATTTGCCTATCAGATCAATGGCCGCATATAAAGGATCAAATACCTCTTTAGAGATAGGAAGACGGCCTTGTTTCCAGGCAGAGAAAATGTTCTCGAGGGATTGGCATATACTTTGGATAGACTGGTAATTGATCGATCGCGCCGCTCCTTTCAGACTGTGCGATTCTCTAAATATCGTTTCTACCTTGGCTTTTCTTTCTTCATTTGATAAATTGCCTTCTAACGCTAATAATCCGTCTGAAATGGCTTTTAGGTGCTCTTCAGCCTCTATCTTGAACATGGCCAGCAGATTGGCCTGAAATTCTGCTTCCCTTTTATCTGTCATTGTAGCGCCTCATCTTTCTATTTCTCTTCTACTATTAGCTTCGGAGCAGATAATAACTTGTTGCCATCCAAGATGACGGTGCCGTCTGCTGTCAGGCCTTTTAAGAATTCTTGGCGCATGCCTGTTAGAGTAGGCGGAGGCGGTTGAATTTGATCTAAAGGAATGGAGAGCACTTCAGAAATTTTATCCGTGCGAATGGCAAAAGACATATTTTCGTTTTCTAGAATAATGACTTTTTCCCCCGTTGTGTCTTGAGGCATAGATAAGTCAAAGAAAACCCGCAAATCAATGACTGAAATAATGCGCCTTCTGACATTGATCAGGCCAAAAACAAAGGGGGGAACGCCGGGCAAGCGCGCGTAGTCTTTTAAAGGATAAACTTCTTTAACATATTTTAATTCAATCGCATAGCTTTCTTTGGCAAGCTGAAATTTGATGACATCGATGGCTAGGCCTGCTTGCTTTTCTTTTTCTTGCTGTGCGAGTTTTCTGGCTCTTGCCTTTAGAATGTCTTGTTTTTTATTATCATTCATTTACGCTCTCCTTAACCAATTCTTTCACGATTTCGGTTAATCTTGCGGCGGACATGTCTTCTGTTCCAGGAACAATTTCTTCAGCAGGGCGATGACTAAGAAGTTTTAATACATTTCGCAAATAAACATTTGCTGTTTCCCTATCTTGTTGTCTAATTAGAATAATGCCGGCCAAAAAATGAGCGGCGATTAAATCCGGATCTAAATATAAAGCTGTCTTAAGGGCCTGAAGGGCTTTTTCGAGATTGCCCTTTTCTTGCAAAATAGTGGCATAAGCGTAATGGAGCAAAGGATCGAATTTATTGACCAGCAATCCTTTTTCGCACCATACTTGGGCCAAATCCAAGCGGCCTTGATTAGCATAGGCGCGAATGAGAAGCTTAATCTCTTTTATTTTATCTTTTAAAATTTGACTTTGCTGAAGGTAAGGGGTTAGAAGCTGGTTAAGCAGCCTTGTCGTCTCTTCATATTTTCCAGCTTGATAAAGAGAAAGACAAGTTTCATAAAACTCTTCCCGCTTGTTTGGTTGCTGGGGCGGTGCCTTAAAAGCCGGAGGAGAAAGGGAAGATGGCTTGGACGGGGGGGGAATGGCCGGAAGGGCAGGCGTGGCTGCCAAGAGAGGGTCTTTAGATAATGTTTTCTTAAAAATCGTGACGTTCTGATGCGAAATTGCCTTAAGATACGGATCTTCTACAAACGGCACTTCAACGGATGAGACGCTTAGCCAGCCCCCATCCGCAAGGGATTGAACAAGGCTGTGAATAATTTTCTTCACTTGTGCGGGAGAAAAATAGATCAAAACGTTATGGCAAACGATAAGATCGAAATGATTGAGCTCTCTATGCATTTCGTGATAAGGAAAATTCATGAGATTAAAAAAGCTAAATTTGACTAAGGAGCGAATAGCGGGAATAAGGGCAAATTCATCTTTTTTGTTTTCAACAAAATAGTTCTTAATAATAGGGGGAGGAGTGGATCGAAACGACCAAGAGGTATAGTGGGCGCGTTGCGCTTTAATTAGAAAACCCGTATTGATGTCCGTTGCAATAATATGAATATTCCAGTCTTCTATTTTGGGGATAAGCCGATGGAGTAGGATGGCAATAGAATAAGGCTCTTCGCCTGTTGCGCAAGCCGCAGACCAAATACGTATGGTTTTATCTGTTTTTTGATGAGCTTGAATGATGCCGGGCAATATTTTATTTTCCAGAAGAGCAAAAAAATGTGGATCGCGGAAGAAATAGGTTTCGCCGATTGTCAGATAACGGGCTAAAATATCGATTTGTTCTTTATGAAGAGGAGACCGCAATAGCCATTCAATACAAGCCAAAGGATCTTCAAATCCAAACTCCTTGACGGCAAGCTGCAATTTTTTCTCTAAATCCTTCTTATTCCTTTTAGAAAAATAAAGGCCTATTTCTTTATTTAAATGTTGAATCAAGCGCTCGTATATCTCTTCAGGTATATCCATTGATTTCTTGGTCAGCATTTCAAGCCGCCTTATGACGATGTTTCTAATGTTAATAACTGATGAAGGTCATAAAGCAAGGTGATCTGGTCTTCATTTTTGATAATCCAATTCCTCGCCTCCTCATTTGGAAATATTTCATTTGCGGGAGAAAGCTGGTCGTGAGAATAAGAAATCACTTGCTTAACGGCATCTATCCATAAAGCGATTTTTCGGTTCTCCACTTGGCAGATGATCAATTGGTCGTTCAAATCTATATCTTTTTGAGGAAGCCCCATGAGAGCGCGCAGATTGAAAACAGGAATAATTTGCCCTTGCAAATTGATCATTCCTAAAAGGGAGGAAGGCGCATGCGGCTTAGGAGTAATCTCAACAATCCGTATGACCCTTTCTATCCACGCTAAATCAAACGCAAATTGTTGTTTATCGATTAAAAAAATAAGCGCATGCATGATGTGTCCTTTCTCAAATTCAACCGGTCTCTATCCAATACAATTAAAAAGATTTATGAAGACTATATGAACCGGATTTTATGTAAATTCTTTTTTAAGATAAAGGAAAGAGATAGGAAATGCGTTGAATGTAAATGACAGACTATCAATATAGTATTCAGATAAGCTAGGTAAGAAGGCTGTCGTTGAATCCAGTCATGATGGATTTAAGGCTAGTCTCTTAGGAGAGTGCATTAAAACGCCTAATCGCCTATATTTGAGATTGTGGCTGTTATCTGATGTTGGCTGAGAGGGAAAAATAAGCTCAAATATGAGGGATTATCGGTTTTAATCCATCTTCTTACGCCTGATTGATTCTAAAAATAGAGGTTAGATTTAATGTGAAGAAAGAAAAACTTCTCATTATCAATGATGATGAAAACATTCGCGACATCCTGACATTGTTTTTAAAAGAAAAACAATATGAAGTGATTGAAGCTGAAGATGGCTTTTCGGGAATGGAACAGGCTGTAAAGGCTTCTCCTGATTTAATCTTGCTTGATATTGTCATGCCAGGCCTTAATGGTTACCAAGTTTGCGAACAATTAAAACAAAATCCTCTTACTAAAGATATTCCCGTCATTTTTCTTTCCTCTTTGACCCAACCAATGGATAAGATCCAGGGGCTAGAAATGGGAGGGGTGGACTTTATTACACGGGCAAGCGATAAGGGCGAGCTCTTGGCCCGCGTTCAAACCCACTTGAAAATCAGTGCTTTATCGAAAGAACTTAAGGAGAAAAATGCAGAGCTGGTCGAAAAGCAAAAATATCTGGACGAGGATTTGCAAGTCGCTGCCTCTATTCAATCTAGTCTGCTTCCTTCTAAGCAATTAAAAATAAATGATTTAGATATTAATTGGGTCTGTTCTCCCTGTAATTTAGTGGGAGGAGATATTTTTAATATCATTCCCATTAACGAAGCTCTTGTTGCCTTTTATATATTGGATGTGAGCGGGCATGGAGTGCACTCGGCGATGGTTGCGGTTTCTATTTCGCAATTCTTTCATCAATATAGCGGTTTTCTTGCTGAGTCAACAATTAATAAATTGGCTTCGCCCAAAGCAATAATGGATGAACTCAATAAGGAATTTCCTTTTGAGCGATTCAATGAGTTTTTTACTATTTTTTATATGGTTTTGAATGTTCAAACGAGAGCGTTAAGCTATACAAGCGGAGGGCATCCGCCGGCCATTCTTCTTCATTGCCGGCGCCAATTAGAACTTTTATCTGGGGAAGATTCGGCTATAGGGATTAATCCCGTGGAATCCGCATGCCATGCGGAGACTATTTTTTTAGAAGAAGGGGATAAGATTGTTTTGTATACGGATGGAATTATTGAATATTCAAATCAGGATTGTGATTTATACGGCGAAGAGCGTTTTTGTGCTTTATTGGAAAGCGTTAAGCATCGTTCTTCGGCGGAAATAGTGGAAGCCGTTTGTTTGGACTTGAAAGCTTTTTCGAAGGATAAGCCTCCGCTGGACGATATTAGTTTGATGGTCATAGGTTATCATTCTCCAAGAAAGGGTTTATAAGAATAAAGTCTTGGGAATATGTCCGTGGGCGTATCGCTACATTTATAATAGCCTAATGGGAGAAAGGAACGCGAATTTAGGCCATTAAGAATTTAGGGACATGCCCCTAGCATTCAAATTGTCTAGTCTATTGCTTATTTTCAAATTAAGTTAATATCATTTGATTTTATGTAGACAGAATGCATAATGATTTGTTATGCTTCTTCTTTTATCTAAGATGTTCCACATTCATTCACAGTAAATTTTCCTTTAATTTTGTTTGGCTTGGTCCTACTCTGATTCCAGGAATCAGCCACGCGGAACAAGAGAGGGGAAAATAGACATTCAAGAAGGAAGCATGACAATATGGAAAAACAGAAGCGTTGGCAATTTTACCTAATTGTTGCCGTCTTGGTCATCACGCTTTATAACATTCTGCCTACTCTATTTTTTTATTCTAAACCTCTTAAATCTCCGATTGACGCTCCTCGAGCAGAAAAGATCGCTTCGGCTATCATTGATCGCGTCAACCAAATTGAGGTGGACTCTAAAGAATGGTTATATTCGTTCTGCCGCTTGCTAGGGGTGAAACCAACCTCTATCGACCTCGTCCCTACCAATAGTGGACTTTTTCAAGTTTCTTTTAAAAACGAACAAGACGCTGATCTATTCAAGCGGTTTTTACCTCGAGCCGGAGCCTTAATTCCCTTTACTCCAGCTCAGTTAGAACTCAGCTCTGAGTCTGCCAACTCGGATGTCGCCACCGTTTTAGTTCAACGTAATATTGCTCTTCATCTTGATCCGAGCGAAATCGATCAACTTTTCCAATTTACGCCCAAATATGCAGCGGATAATAAAATAGCCGATTTTTATCGTGATATTGTGAACGATCGTGCGACCCAAGTGGCTTTAGCGGTCGGCGGACCTAGCAGGGCAGCCTTGCAAATGTTGGCAATAGTCAATGATAATCGGGCAGATGCCGGCTATGAAGAAGCTGTTATTGCTTTAGCTAAGGAAATTGTCGATATGGACAATGTGCTGGGGCGCAGCAATCCTATTACAAAACGCTACTATGCAAGCTTTGCGCAGATTTCAGCCAAAGAGGGAGACGGGCTTGTTCAGAAGTTCCTATCCAAAATGGAAACACTTGCTAAGAAAGTAAAAGACCAGCGCGATGGTCTTCGCAAAGAGAAAGCGCAAGGCTTAGATAGTTCGCAAGAGCAGCATTTGGCTGTTTTAACAAATCAAGCGCAAGCCTTGGACTCGGCTATCAATATTGTCCGTAAAAATACGGCTGATTTCCAAAAAGGCAAATCTCCTTTGACAATAGAAAATATCCAAGAAATGCTTGCTAAAGGAACGCCAAACAGCCAGATTCAATACATAGATTTGACAGGCTATCATCCTTTTATTAAAGGATTGACCATTAATTGGGACAACAGTCAGTTGGCCATTAATCTTTATGATGATGTGCAAGCGATTCGCAATCTGGAAGGTAAAACGGAAAAAGACGCTTTCTTAAAAGAAAGAATAAGCCAATATTTGATCAACGACGTTGCCCGTATTGCCCGTTTGTCGGACGAGAGCTTTAAGCCAAGCGAAGATACTTTCGTTGTGGACTTGGATACATTGACAAACAGCCAAAGCTATCTGACGCTTAATTTGGGCCATTTAGCTAATAAGCGTACACAGCAGATCATGGATCAGCTGTTGCTGTCTTGGGTCCCTACGCACACCGATTTGATCCGTGATGCCTATCCTGTCCGTTCCTATGATACCTATAAGACGCTAAAGCCCGAAGAACAGAAGCTGGGATTGGTCGTCTATGCCCCTGCCATGTACAACACGGCAGCTCCGACTGGTTTTCGCAATGGCTCGATTTATGTCATTGCTAAAGGAATGGATGCTATTGTACAAAAATACCAAGAGGCACCAGAAGCCGCTGACAATCAGACATTGGCTAGCGACTTTAATCAGCTTAATACGATTTTGCAGCAAATGGGCTTTATCGGTTACCCCGGTTCTGCTTTTAATATGCCAAAAGAGTTTAGCAAGGATTACATTTTTGAGTTAAATGACTACTACAGCACCTTGTTAAAAGGCACGCGTGAAGATTTTATGGTGAAAGGCAGTAAGCGTTTTGCTGTCTTGGATTTTTCCGATGTCGAACAGCGCCTCTTGACGCTGAATAAGATTGAGGATCAGAGCCAGGAAGACCTATTAAAGTGGAGAGAGGCTTATCATGCGGCTCAAGTCGATTTAAACTTGACAAGCCGTTATACAGTTCCAGCTCCAACTAAGAACGTTTATTGGGAAAACTTTAAATTGAGCGCGGTGAAATATTTCCGAGGAGATGACCGCAAAATTCTTAAGTGGGGATTGGATTTATCGGGCGGAAAGACGGTTCGCATTGGCCTGTTGGATCAGAATGGACGTCCAGTGACAAATCCGGAAGATCTTAAGCAAGCTGTTAACGAGCTGTATAACCGCATCAATAAGATGGGTGTATCGGAAAGAACCATCCGTATTGAGAATTCCAATATTCTCTTAGATTTCCCTGGTTCTCAGAACTTGTCTGCGGCAGATCTTGTTAAAGCTTCGGCTATGTATTTCCATGTGGTCAACGAAAAGTTCACTCCGAACAATCCAACTCTGGCAGGCGCTGTCAATCAATTCTTGCAAGATATTTGGAATGAAGCTGTTGTCACTAACCGCAAAGATATCGACAGCATTAATGAAATTGCTTGGCAGCATTTAGGCGGTGATGCCAATGACGAGCTTGTTAGCTTGCGTCCACGTAGCGATACAGCGAAGCTGCTTTACGACCATGGTCTGCGTTTAGCTAACCCAAAAGAGAAATCGGTCAGCTCTCATTTCGATGATACCCTTTCCGCGATTGCCATCTTTAGAGGCGGCGATTCGGCCGAATGGGATAATCAAACGCATCCTCTTTTAGTTGTCTTCCACAACTATGCGCTAGAAGGATCAAGCTTGGAAAATATTCAAGCGGGCTACGATTCTACGCAGGGCAATATTCTGACTTTTGGAGTCAAGCGTTCTTACGAAGGCTCTCAAGAGAAGGGAAGCGGAAGTCCAAGGGATGATTTCTATGCCTGGACATCGCAATTTGCAGAAGATAAGATTTCTGGTACGCCAAAAGAGACGTATTCTCATGGCCGAGGATGGCGTATGGCTGTGATTCTTAATGGCAGCATTATTACATCCCCTTCATTGAATTCGCCTTTGCGTGATGGGGGAACGATCAGCGGCCGTTTCTCTCAAAGAGAAGTCAATCAGCTAGCGGCCGATTTGAAAGCAGGATCGTTAAGCTTCACTCCACGCATTCTGTCGGAAGAAAACGTCAGTCCGGAATTAGGACAAGAAGAGCGTACAAAGGGAATCTTTGCTTCTGCTACCGCTCTAGTTTTAGTTGTTGTGGCTATGGTCGCTTATTACCGCTTTGCAGGCTTGGTTGCATCTTGCGCCGTCTTGCTAAATATCTTCATTATGTGGGGAGTTCTGCAAAACTTAGGTGCAGCATTGACTCTGCCGGGTATTGCAGGTATTGTATTGACAATTGGAATGGCAGTCGATGCAAACGTTCTTGTTTTCGAGAGAATACGTGAAGAGTTCAAGCTTTCGGGCCGCATTGCCTCTGCTATCCAAGCAGGTTATCGCAAGGCATTTAGTGCGATCATTGACTCCAATATCACAACGATTATTGCTGCTTTGATTTTGATTCAATTCGATTCAGGACCTATCAAAGGATTTGCCGTCACGTTGATCATTGGTATTATTTCGTCTATGTTCACAGCCTTGTTCATGACGCGTTATTTCTTTGCCGGCTGGGTCAGAAATCCAGAGCACAAGCACTTGTCCATGGCTCAGTTCTTAAAAGAAACGCATTTCGATTTCTTGGCACAAGCTAAGAAAGCCATTGTCATCTCTTTAATTGTGATGACGGTTGGGACGTATTTCTTGATATCCGAGCGCAAGACGATTTTTGGCATGGACTTTACCGGCGGCTATTCGTTAACAGTGGATTTGATGGAGAAACCCAATCATCCTAACTATCGCTTAGAAGCCATCAATGCTTTCTTAGATCATGGAGCATCGCGCCGTGACTTCGAAGTGCGTGAGCTAAGCCATCCCAACCAGTTGCGCATTCAATTGGGAACCAGCATGGATGAGAAAGGGCATCCTTTCTATCAAATGCCTGAGATGAACGCGGAAGGCAAATATGCTTATGACTACCAAAAAGATCCTCGCTTGGATTGGGTGGTTAAAACTCTACAGGATAGTGGATTGCAAGTTCAGCCTTCTCAATTGGCTAACCTGCAAAAGAATTGGACAATTATGAGCGGGCAATTCTCTGATGCGATGAGAAACAATGCCATCTTTGCCCTAGGGGCGGCTTTAATTTCCATTTTGATCTACATCACTTTCCGTTTCGAGTTTAAATTTGCTATCGGTGCGGTAGTGGGACTTGTTCATGATGTCGTCATTACGCTGGGTGTTCTAGCCTTATTCCATGCCATGGGATTTGCCGTTCAAATTGACCTGCAGGTGGTAGGCGCGATTATGACCATTATCGGTTATTCCTTGAACGATACCATTATTGTATTTGACCGTATCCGTGAAGATATGAAGATTATGCGACGCATGTCGTTTAGAGACATTATCAATCATGCTTTGAACGTCACGCTTAGCCGTACAATCATGACTTCCGGAACTACATTGCTCGTCTTGCTAGCTTTGGTTCTACTAGGCGGACAATCTATTTTTGCCTTCTCGTTGGTCATGACAATAGGTGTGCTCATTGGAACACTATCTTCGCTCTTTATCGCTTCGCCCGTTATGCTGTATTTCCACAACAAGGAAAACCAGCTTCCTCATAACGGAGAATCCAACTTAAAGAAAGCGTAGGATAAAGAAGCTGTCAAGCTTCTAGCTTATACGACAAAAGCCCCTCTCTAAGAGGGGCTTTTTTTTTGCTTATAGCGATAAAGTCGTTTAAAAATTGAGCAATGCCTATTTATTTGAAATCGAGGACGGTCTTAAGGCTGTTGTAGGTGAGGGTAAATTCCTTCTTTTCAAGAAATTCTCTGGGAGCAGGGAAGAAAAAAGATCCGCTCGTTTAAATTTATTTAAACGAGCGGAATCGATTCGAAAGAATAAGGAATCTTATTCTTTCGAAAGGCGCATTCAACGCTGCCTATCGAGCTTCGCATCACAGTCCGTTGATGATATCGAAAGAAGGCTAGAATAATTAAATAATAATCTGAGTTTGGAGTTAGTCTTCGCCTGTTTCTACTTTTGAGGCTAAATAGTGCTCTAATGTTTCGTCAATGGTGTGCTTAGAGGTTTGACGGGAACAAAAAAGCGTACAGCTTGTGATTTCAATAGGAACAGAATAATAATCGGCGTGTGCCATTAGGTAATCGCCTAACTTTTGAGGGTTTAAACGATCGTAATATCCAAGGATAATATGGGGTTGAAAAGATATTTTTTCGGGTTGAATTGGCAATCCCTTTAAAAGGCGATCAATTTCTCTTTTTAAAGTCATCAAAGAGGCATTCGGCTGAATGCCAATCCAAATAGTCCCTCGATCGCTCTTTGAATGAAAGTGGCCAACGCCCTGCAAGGTTAAAGAAAAAGGGAGGAAGAATAGGTGGGCTAGGCGATCTTTAATTTCTACCAATTCAGCAGCGGATAGAGAACCTAAATGACGTAGAATAAGATGAAAGTTATTTTCCTCTTTCCAGTGAACTTGAGGAAGTCCATAACAGAGGGAAGCTAATCGGGATTTGACAGTGGAGGGGAAGTCAAGGGCTAAGAAATAAGATTGCATGAGGAGTGCCAAAATAGAAATCAGCCCCCCATTTGGTGGGCAGGGCTGATGAAAAAAGAGGCTTTCTTATACGGACACAGCTGCACCGTTAATAGGAGCAGTAGCTAAACTAGCTTGATTAGTCATGGTTTCAACATAAAGATTCCAGAGTTCTGGTTCGATTCTACCATGACGAATAGAAGAAATGAGTTCTCTTTTAATCGTTCTCAAATCTTTCTTAGGTGTCAGTTTGCGAATCATCTCTTTATCGCCAGCCAAGCGCGCCATGTTCAACATTCTTTCTAAATCTTGTTTAGAGAATGTGAAAAGATCTCGGCGTTTACGCGATCCTCTGGCCGCACGTTGCTTTGGAGTCACTTCCTGTGGATGGCTAGCGTTAATGATATATTTTGTAATTAATTCGGATAGTTGCTGAGGATCTTCTGTCTTCATTTTACGCATAGTAAAGTGGTGGATATATCCTCCTGTGGGTACCGGGAGATAATGACAAATGTCATTCTCTTTCTTTCCGCCAACTTTTTTGACAGCAGATTGAATCAAATGTTCGAGTTGTTTATTGTCCATTTTTTCCTCTAATAGCATATTTTTTTGGTTTACGAATATTGGCCTATGCCATAAGGCCATGGCAAGCATCTAGCTTGCCGTTTCAAGCTTGTAACGTAAACGTTACAATTTTCATCAATGCACGAGCTGTTTATGGTTTCTAGCAATCAAGGTGTGTTTCGCTGGATGGCGCTTTTTTAGGTAAAAAGACCTCCTGCCCTTCACTGCAAGAATTAATGTTCAAAAAATAGATCTGAACATTGTTGAATATTTAACCAATTGATTCCAGAATTTTCAAAATGTCTTTAGAGCGCAACATTATCGCTACTCTTTATTTATTAATGGAAATTTAAGAAATTATATGTTTTCTTGCAAGATAAATTAATCCAGATTTTTCCATTTTTTTTGCCAACAATCAATTTCATTAATTAATTTTCTCAACTTAAGTCAAGATAATGCAAATCTGTTTTTGTACCTAAACTGGATGAAGAATAAGGATTATCAACTAATGTCAAAGTTTGTATGTGTCTAATAGTTTTCTAGTTGAGTCTAGAAGACTGTCCACGATCTCAAATAAGTATGCTTTGCTGCTCAATTTTGTTAGAAACGCGGAAAAATTTTTTGAGCCTATTTTTTAATCTGACGAAAAATTTTTACACGTTTATAACTAAATTCAGCATACAAATCATACTATTTCAGATCGTGGACAGTCTCTAAATAGCATAGAATTATTTATCAAATGATAGCGCTAGTTCCCTTCTTCTGGAAATAATTTTCCTTTTAATCAATTCAATAACTGATAAATAGAATGAAGTCTGTTGAATATCAAAACATATTTAAATCGAAAAGCCATAAAAATGGCTTTAGGAGGGAAGGGTATTCTGTTAAAGGGGAATTAAAACTCATAATAATTGATATTTGAGAGGATTGCCCCCTAAGGAGAAAATAACCTCAAATATCGATCATTAGCGGTTTTAATCCATTTTCTTAGGTCCTCTCCGTCCCATTAATTAAAGAGCGTTGAAAAAGAAATAAAGGGGAGAGGGAAGAGACCGTTGCCGAACTCATGATGCCCTAGATAGGAAGAAAGCAAGCTTAAAGAGGGACAATTAGCCATTCATTGAATGGCTCAAAGGTAATTTAAATTTTAAAATAAATTTGAAAATTCTTCTAGGACAAGAGGATAACTTTTACTAGGCAACCAAACCTAAATCAATTAAACTGTTCTTTTTTCAAGATAAGCGTCTGCTCTATGCGAGGCATCCAAAGAATGAGGTTAGACGCCTTATTAAGATAGAGAAAGCTTAGAGGCATATTAAAGGCGCCAATGATTAGATTTGCGTTCATCATGAACTAAGGATTCTTAGCGGTTTAAAGGAGCGAGCCATCTTGAATCCAATAGGGCTCGCTGCCTTTAAATTATCCTAAATAATTTTGAATATAGGTCATTAGCAGTTTTAAGAAATCCTCTTAGAAGGTGTTAAAAAACCATCTAATGGCTTGAGTTTAAGCCTTTTTCCCTAGGAAGCGCTTCTTGTTCCCTAGGCGAAAATAATCTCAAATATCGATTATGGGGTTTAGGACAGCTTCTTAGAAGCGGATTGAATATCATAAATGTAAATTAAGGATGATAGTCATGCCTCTGCAAATATTCCAGCCATCTCCGCCTTTGGCAGCCATTAAATTTATTATTGCGATTGCTGCAGGAAAAGGAGGAGTGGGAAAATCTTCCGTGACAGTTAATCTGGCTTTAGCGTTAAGAGATCAAGGCTATAGTGTTGGCATCATGGATACGGATATTTATGGGCCATCGATTCGAAAAATGCTTCCGGAAGATCGCTTGCCAAGTCAGAAAGGAGAAATTATTCAGCCTGCCTTATGCGCCGGAATTAAAATGATTTCGATGGCGTATTTTCGGAAAGAATATGAAGCGACAGCTGTCAGAGCGCCTATCGCCAATGGTTTAATTTCTCAGTTTATTAAAAATGTGGCCTGGGGAAGCTTGGATTTTCTATTAATTGATTTTCCTCCTGGGACAGGCGATGTTCAGTTGACGTTAAGCCAACAGGCCAATCTGACTGGGGCTATTATGGTGACGACTCCGCAAGAGGTGGCTATTTTGGATGTCCGGAAGGCTATTTATTTATTCGAGCAAGTGAAAGTGCCTATTTTGGGTATTGTAGAAAATATGAGCTATTATACCTCTCCTCAATTGGATGAGCCGCTATATTTATTCGGACGGGGAGGGGGAGAGCGATTGGCAAAGGAAGTTGGAGCTCCTTTTCTTGGAGGCATTCCAATTGATCCTGATCTTTGCGCATGCGGAGATAAAGGCCAATCTTTATTTGTTCTCGATCCACTCAAGCAGAAACCTGCTACCCAAGCGTTTATTCAGCTTAGCCAGCAGCTTGTCGCTCATGCGGAAGCGCTTAAATCGCAAGCCTCATCCGCTCTTTCTCATTTCGAATTAGCTTGGAAGGAGATGAAGCCATCATGAATATGCCACTTGCCATACACGGCATTACGCAGGAAGATAATCACACCTTTTCTATTACATGGAGCGATGGACAGAAGCAGCGCTTTCGACTCAGCGATTTGCAAAGGGTTTGCCCATGTGCAAACTGCGTAGATGAGCATACGGGAAAGCGGCGCATGGATTCGACGATAATCCGGGATGATGTGCGGGCAACGGCCATACGTAGTGTAGGCCGCTATGCTTTGCAAATTCAATTTACTTCCGGTTGTTCAACCGGGATTTATAGCTTTGATATGCTACGCAAAATGGGGATAAAATGAGAAAATTTATATGGGGCCTTATTTGTACACTATGGATCATTAGCTTTGCCAGCTGCTCTCGCCAGCAACCATCCCATCGGCAAGAGGCTTTTCAAAAATGGATCGAAGCGAATGGCAAAGTAAAGGTCTTAAGTACCACTGCCATGATTAACGATTTGGTCAAGCAAGTAGGAGGAAGTCACATTGATGCGTTGACTTTGATCCAAGGAGAATTAGATCCGCATTCTTATCAATTAGTTAAAGGCGATGATGAAAAATTAATGTTTGCGCAATTAATTTTTTATAATGGGCTAGGATTGGAACATGGCCCCAGCCTGCATCAGTATCTCATTCAAAATCCAAAAGCGATTGGACTGGGAGATTTGATTGAGCGGCAAGACCCCTCTTTAATCATTTTAGTCAATGGCCAAAAAGATCCTCATATTTGGATGGACGCGTCGCTATGGTCGAAAGCCATCCCTTTGATTGTCCGCTCTCTTAGCCAGCAAGATCCTGTACATGCGCAAGAATTTGCGGCTAACGGAAAACGCCTGCAAGAAGAGTTGCTGGATTTGCATAAGCAGGCTCGGCAAGCTCTTATGCAGGTGCCATCCAATAAACGCTATTTAGTGACAAGCCATGATGCTTTTAATTATTTTACCCGTGCTTATTTGGCCGAAGAAGGCGAACAATCGAATGAGGAATGGAGAAAGCGTTTTGCAGCTCCTGAAGGCCTAGCTCCCGAAAGCCAGTTAAGCGCAATGGATATTAAAGCAATAATAGATTATCTGCAGCAGCACCGGATTTCTCTTTTATTTCCTGAAACAAATGTGAGCCGCGACTCGATTAGAAAAATTGTTCAAGCTTGCCAGGAGCATGGAATGGCTGTTCGCATCGCTTGCTGTCCTTTGTATGGCGATGCCATGGGCAAGCCTGGATCGGAAGGCGACACGTATATCAAAATGATCCTTTATAATGCCAATACCTTGGCTGAGCATATGGCAAAAGAGGTGCCCCATGCAAAATAATTGTTTTATGAAAGCACGCTTTTCTGTTTAGCCATTTGGTTAAAGACGAGTAATCAATCAGGTTTTAATCTTTATGGATAATCCTTCTCATACCCATTCTCCATCTTCTGCGCTTCGAGTGAGCCAAATGACTGTCAATTATGGCAAAACGCCGGCTTTATGGGATATTTCCGTCTCTATTCCAGAAGGTGTATTAGTGGGAATTGTTGGACCTAATGGAGCTGGGAAAAGTACGTTTATCAAAACGGCATTAGGATTGATTAAACCCATTTCTGGGCGCATCGATTTTTTTGGGCAGCCCTTGAAGCAAGTCCGACAAAGGGTTGCTTACGTGCCTCAACGTGAATCCGTTGATTGGGATTTTCCCGTTACAGTGCGCGACCTTGTTCTGATGGGGCGTTATGGACGCCTAGGCCTTTGGCGCCGTCCGCGAGAAGCGGATCGGACCGCTGCCGATCATTATCTAGAAGTGGTCGGAATGTCTGCTTATGCCAATAGACAGATCAGCCAGCTGTCGGGCGGACAGCAGCAAAGAGTGTTTCTTGCCCGTGCTTTATTGCAAGAGGCGGATATTTATTTTATGGATGAGCCTTTTACGGGAGTAGACCTTGCCACGGAAACGGCGATTGTTCAGCTGTTGCAACAGTTGCGGACAAAAGGCAAGACGGTTTTTGTCGTGCACCATGACTTAAGTACGGTCGAGCGTTATTTCGATTGGGTGATGATTCTCAATGTGCGTTTGATTGCTTATGGGGAAGTAGAAAAAGTCTTTACTCCTCATTATCTCAATGCGGCTTATGGAAGAAGCTATGCCCTTTTTGATCAGGCGCTAAAATTGTCCCAGCAAAAGAATGCAGGTGTAAAAAATTAGTAGCCATGAACATTAGTTTTTTTTCTTTTTTTACAGATCCCATTTTGAGAGCACCTACGATTGGATGCATGTTTATGTGCCTGGCGGCTAGTTTAATGGGAGTCGTTGTTTTTTTGCGTAAGCAGGTTTTAATAGGTGAAACGCTGTCGCACGCTTCTTATCCAGGGGTGATCCTTGGCGTCATAATAGCAGGCGCTTTATCTATTCAAGAATCGGAAGAGCTGACTCTTTCCATCTTTACTTTAGCGGGCGCTTTCGCAACGGCCGTATTGGGGCTATTCCTAGTCCTATTCATGGAAAGGCGGCTTAAGGTGGCCAGCGATGCTGCCCTATGCTTTGTATTGTCGGCTTTTTTTGGAATAGGCTTAGCCTTATCAAGCGAAGTTCAATTTACTTATACGACCCTCTATAAGCAAGTGATCTCTTATTTATATGGCCAAGCGGCAACGATGACGGATATCCATATTTTCATCTATGGGCTGCTATCTCTTATTGTGCTTGCCATTATTTCAGTGCTATATAAAGAATTGCAAGTCATGACGTTTGATCGTCAATATGCAAAGAGTATCGGCATTTCTGTTAGATCAATCGATACCCTGCTGTTTATTTTAGTGGCGATTTCCGTCATTATCGGCATTCGCTCTGTAGGAGTCGTTTTAATGTCAGCGATGCTGATTGCTCCTGCTGTGGCAGCCCGGCAATTTACCAATCGCTTATCCGTCTTATTTGTTTTGGCCGCTCTCTTTGGAATGGCTAGCGGATTTTTGGGGAATTACTTCTCCGTTCAAGTGACGGTTTATTTATCCTCCCATTATCCCGCTGCCCGCATCATATTGCCAACCGGTCCGATGATTGTCATTGTGGCTTCTGCCATTTGTCTGCTCGCTCTGCTGCTCGCTCCCGAAAGAGGGCTTCTCGTGCGCTTGGCGCGCATTGGTTTTTTCCGTTATGAGTGTATTTGCGAAAACCTTCTCAAAGCCCTTTGGCGTTTAGATTCCGATAAGGCTGTCAGTCCAAGACAGCTAGCCGAATACCAATCGATCTCTTCTATTTATCTACGCTTTATTCTCTGGCGCATGACTGTTAATGGATGGCTAAGAAAGACTCCCCATAACCTTTACCAGCTCACACAAGATGGAAAGTATCGAGCAGCTAAAATTGTTCGCTTGCATCGCTTATGGGAGGTGTATTTGGTAAACTATTTAGGGGCCCAAACCGAACGCGTGCATCGCAATGCTGAGGAAATGGAGCATATTATCACTCCTGAAATAGAGCAAGAGCTTACCTATCTTCTCCAAGATCCTAAAAAAGACCCCCATCACCAACCTATTCCTCCAAGGGAGGATGTCCATGCCGTCTAGTCCTTTTTTAAACCCCTATAATAATAAAACGTTCTTTGAGTTTTTCCTGCAGTTTTTTGTTCGGGTTTGGGAATTGATGAGCGGCCAGCTCGCCTTTCAACAACTAGCTGCGGATGAGATTCAATTGCTTGTATTGATGGGAGTTGCGGCTTCTTCAGCATTGGTTGGAACATTTCTTGTATTGAGGCGGATGACAATGTTGGCAAATTCGCTTTCGCATACCATTCTAATGGGAATTGTTTTGGCCTATTTTTTTACTTTAATTAATCCCTTCTATCAAAAAGAGCAGGTGACCTATATCGCTCCTATGCAGGCTATGTTGATTGCTTCATTGATAACAGGCTTTTTGACGGCATTTCTAACTCAATTTCTGACAAAGACTGGACAGCTGCAAGAAGATGCCAGCGTAGGCTTGGTATTTACAAGTTTTTTTGCTTTAGGAGTGACTCTTGTGACCATTTTGACAAGAGATGCCCATGTTGGGACAGAAGCAGTCATGGGCAATGCCGATGCGCTGCATATCACGGACTCTTTTTGGGTTTATTTAGTTTTGGCATTCAACCTTATTTTATTTATTATCTTTTATAAAGAATTTGAGCTGACAACATTCGATCCCAATCTGGCATTGGCTTTGGGATTTTCTCCGGCTTTGTTCAATTATCTTCTGATGGCCCAAGTCTCTGTCACAACTATCACCGCTTTTCGCGCCATAGGCGTAATCCTTGTATTGGCATTTATGACAGGTCCTGTTTTGACTGCCCGTTTGCTGACCCATCGCCTGAAGCATATGCTTGTCTGGGCAGTCGGAATAGGGATGTTATCCGCCTTTTCCGGCGTAGCACTAACGCGGCATGTCCTGACTATTTACGGCATAGCGCTATCTACCTCAGGCGTCGTTGTGTGTGTGATTTTGATTGTTTATTTATTAGTCATGTTGATAGCTCCCGAAAGAGGCGTCATTGCTAAGTGGCGCCATCGGAAAAAAGCGGTCAAGCAGTCTAAAATAGAGCTTTCCCTTCCTTGATTGGCTAATCAGGCTATTTTGGCTTTAATTGAATGCATGCAAAAAAGCCTTTTCAAGCCAACTTCACGCTATTTTTATTTTGAACAATTTCAAAAGAAAAATATTTATTTAGCCTAACTATTTGAACTTTAATGACGGGGAATAGCTTTTTTTAATAGATTTAAAAAATAAGTTGATAAAAAATAGCCTAGGAACTAAAGAAAATTAATATGGGCAACTAACAAGCCTCCAGCTTACCTGAAAGAACACCATCTCTTGCTGAAGTGGAACGCGATAGATTTAAGAGAAGAATCTGAGTTCACGTACCATTTTGATTGAAGCCATATCAAATAAAAAAAACGCCTATATCATCGTTTCGCCCAATGATGAGTAATATCTATTCAATAAAGTAATCATTCATTTTAAAAAAGGATCCATTAGAAGGTCGAATTTTAATGGGGGATTTCCCTTGATTAAAATTTTTCCTTACTATGGTTGATTTTTTGTTTAATGCTATTTAAAACAAAGGAGGTTTTTATGGCATCAAGAGGAACAATGAGCCGTCAGGAGGCTGGCCGCAGAGGCGCAGAGGCGCGCTGGGGTAGACATGAGGAAGAAGAAGGTTCTCGCGGCCATCAAGGCAGAATGAGCCGTCAGGAAGCGGGCCGTAAAGGAGCTGAAGCTCGCTGGGGCAGGCATGAAGAAGAAGAAGGCAATCGTAGCCGTCAAGGGAGAATGAGCCGCCAAGAGGCTGGCCGCAGAGGAGCTGAAGCTCGCTGGGGCAGACATGAGGAAGAAGAAGGCGCTCGCGGCCATCAAGGCAGAACGAGCCGCCAGGAGGCTGGCCGCAGAGGCGCAGAGGCGCGCTGGGGCAGACATGAGGAAGAAGAAGGCACTCGTGGCCGTCAAGGCAGAATGAGCCGCCAAGAAGCCGGCCATAGAGGGGGACGTGCCCTTTTGGAAGAATATGGGCCAGAATATTTTCGCGAACTCGGCCATAGAGGTGGAGAGAGATTACGTGAAGAGTATGGTCCAGAATATTTCCATGAACTGGGCCGCCGCGGAGGCGAAAGAGTTCGTGAAGAATATGGCCCCGAATTCTATGAAGACATTGGCCGTCGCGGAGGCGAAAGAGTCCGAGATGAGTATGGTCCTGATTTCTATCGAACAATAGGCCGCCGTGGAGGCGAAAGAGTTCGTGAAGAATATGGTCCCGAGTTCTATGAAGACATTGGCCGTCGCGGAGGCGAAAGAGTCCGAGATGAATACGGCCCAAATTTTTACCGTGAAATAGGCCATCGCGGAGGCCTTGCTCGCTGGAATGAAGAGGAAGGCGAAGGCTATGAAGGCGAAGAAGAGCATGAGCATAGCGGCCGCGGACATGGCAGAATGAGCCGGCAAGAGGCTGGTCGATTAGGTGGAAGGGCCGCAGCTTCTCATCATGGACGTGAATTTTATCAAGAAATTGGTCGCAGGGGCGGAAGAAGCCGAAGAGCCAGCGAAGACTACGAGGAATAAAATCTAGAGAGTCTTTAGGTTCATTGAATAAAATGATTATCTATGCAGTCTTTTATTTCAATGATCCTAATTCTGCTTTGAACGGCTAATTGACTATATTCAAGATTATTTTCTCCTATGGGGAAAAGGCTTGGATCTAGTCAATTAGGCGTTTTAAGACATCCTCTTAAATAGGTGATTTTTTTATCTGCAGAAAAGTCGCTTCCTTTCATGAAAAACTTGTGGACTCGATCCGTCTTTTCTTAATTTGTTCAATCCTTTATTTTTTATTTAAATGTTTAAAAATCAGTCAAATGCGTTAGTTGAATCCGGTCTAGCTCTTTCCATTTCATTCCTCTCAGTTTGAATTTTCACTCTTAAAATATAAAAACCTTTATATGTAAGTGCCTTGTTGCGCCTATTCGGATATTTTTAATGGCCTTATTCAAATTTTATTAAAGATCATTTCGAAGCGGGATCATTCAGAGATGCGTTAAAAATTATCGGGATAGATTCTTGGCTGAATTATCATTTTAACTCTTTTTCATAGGTCGATGAATGAAGATTCTTTCCAATTTTACCTTGGCTAATATCATTCTTTTTAGTTCGCTTGCTGCAAGCGATTCCCTATTTCATCCTTCTGAAGAATTTAAGAAGGCTGCCAATATTCAATCTTTTGATCTGTTCGAAGAAGCCAAACAGGATAGAGAAGCTTTTTGGGCCAAGCAAGCCGAGAATATTCATTGGTTTCAGAAATGGGATCGGGTATTGGAGTGGAATCCCCCTTATGCCAAATGGTTTGTGGGTGGCAAATTGAATGCTTGCTATAATTGTTTGGATGTCCATATGGGCTCCGAGACCCGCGACAAAATTGCTTTGATTTGGGAAGGTGAAAGGGGAGAACAGAGAACCTTTACCTATGCAGAGCTTTACAATGAAGTGAACAAGTTCAGCCATGTTTTAAAATCGCTTGGCGTACAAAAAGGCGATCGAGTGGCCATTTATCTTCCTATGGTTCCCGAAGCTGCGGTCGCCATGCTGGCATGTGCGCGTGTTGGGGCAGTCCATATGGTCGTATTTGGAGGGTTTTCTTCGGAAGCATTAAAAGACCGCATTTTAGATGGCGATGCGAAGATTGTCATTACCGCTGACGGAGGAATTCGAAAAGGCGGTATCGTCCCCCTGAAAGCTGCGGTTGATGAAGCACTAAGCGATTGTCCATCAGTAGAAAAGGTCGTGGTTGTCAAACGGACGAATCAATCCATTGCGATGCAAGCTGAAAGGGATTATTGGTATAATGATCTCATGCAAGAGGCCGCTGATTACTATCCTCCGGAAAAAATGGATGCCGAGGACATCTTGTTTATTCTGTATACGTCAGGAACGACGGGCAAGCCCAAAGGCATTATCCATACGACGGGCGGATACATGGTCGAAACAAAGGCAAGCATGCGTTGGATATTTGATGTCAAGCCTTCCGATATTTATTGGTGCACAGCTGATGTTGGCTGGATTACAGGCCATAGCTATGTCATGTATGGTCCCCTCTCAAATGGGATGACTCAATTGATCTATGAAGGTGCGTTGGATTGGCCTGAACGAGATCGAAGCTGGCAATTAATTGAAAAGCATAAAATCACGACTCTTTATACGGCTCCGACAGCCATTAGAACATTCATGAAATGGGGAGAAGATTGGCTAAAAGGCTATGACATGTCTTCTTTGCGCTTATTGGGATCGGTAGGCGAGCCCATCAATGCAGAAGCTTGGATGTGGTACTATACGAACATTGGCCAAGAAAAATGCCCGATCGTCGATACATGGTGGCAAACAGAGACGGGGAGTATCTTAATCGCTCCGATCCCTGGGTTAACGCCCCTTAAGCCCGGCAGCGCGACCTTTCCTATTCCCGGCATTGAAGTGGCTATCTTAGATGAGAAAGGACAGGATGCCCAATCAGGCGCTCTCGTTGTGACATCTCCTTGGCCTTCGATGTTGCGAGGGATTTATAAAGATCCGAAGCGCTATGAGGAGACTTACTGGAAAAAATGGAATGGCCGCTACTATTTTACAGGAGACGGCGCTAAGTTGGATGAAGATGGCTATATTTGGTTATTAGGCCGAATTGACGATATTATTAATGTTTCCGGGCACAGGCTAGGAAGCATAGAGCTTGAGAGTGCTTTAGTCGATCATCCCGGCGTGGCAGAAGCGGCGGTTGTAGCGATTAACCATCAAATCAAAGGGCAGGGCATTGCAGCCTTTGTTTCGCTTAAAGAAGGATTTATGCCGAATGAAGAATTAGCAAATATCCTCAAGAAGCATATCGTTAAAAAAATTGGTGCGTTTGCTAGGCCCGAGAAAATTCTTTTTGTGCGCGATCTTCCCAAAACCCGTAGCGGGAAAATTATGCGGCGCCTCCTACGCGATATAGCCGAAGGACGCGTATTGGGAGATATGACGACTTTAGTGGACCCCACCATTCTAGATGAACTCAAAAAAGAGTACGAGGAAGATGGCGAATAGGCTTTCATAAACGGCATTCTAATGGAAAATAAAAGCGAAGAAAATGCCAAATAGCGATTTCAAGCTTTTATTTTCCATGACCGCTTTCATTCTGTTGTTAATCTGAGCCGGCGTGTCCTTCTTTTGTCATGGAATGATTTATTGTCAAAAGAAGAGGCAAGACCTCAAAAGGCAAGCCATCTGAGGCAGACATAGTAAAATAAATTATCATTCAATCTTAACGCTTAAACGACTGAAAAATGGCTCATCTCATTAATTTTAAAACGGTTATTTTACTGTTAGGGCTTCATAAGGAAAGCTTTCTTCATATTGACTTTTTCCCTCGACGTGTTATACTAGCAAAATATTTCTAAGAGAATTCTTAATTATGAAGCATATTGCTATTTTAGGAAGTACAGGCTCCATCGGACGGAATGCCTTGAACGTAGCGCGTCATCTAGGGTATCCGGTCTTGGCTTTAGCTGCCCGTGAAAATATCGACCTTTTAGAGGCCCAAGCCCACGAGTTTTCGCCTGCGCTTATTGCCGTTTACGATTCTCAAAAAGCCTATGAGTTGCAAAAGCGCCTTCCTAATCAGACTGTTTTAGCTGGCATGGAAGGTCTTTTGGCTGTAGCAACTTACGGCGAAGCTGATTTGGTCATTTCGGCCATAGCGGGAACGATAGGTCTGCAGCCTACGATTGCGGCGATCCAAGCTGGAAAAAATGTAGGGTTGGCTAATAAAGAAGCTTTAGTCTCCGGCGGTGCGCTTGTCATGCGGCTTGTTCGAGAAAAAGGCGTTCAGCTTCTTCCTATTGATAGCGAGCATAGTGCCATCTTCCAGTGTTTGCAAGGAGAAAAAGCTGCCGCCATCCACCGCATCATTTTGACCTCATCGGGGGGGCCTTTTCGAACATGGACAGCAGAACAGCTTGATCAAGTGACGGTCAATCAGGCATTGAATCATCCGACTTGGAAAATGGGACCCAAGGTAACGATTGATTCGTCTACCCTTATGAATAAAGGGTTAGAAGTCATTGAGGCATATTGGCTTTTCAATATTGATTTAGATAAGATCGAAGTGGTCGTTCATCCTCAAAGCATTATTCATAGCATGGTTGAATTCCAAGATTATTCCCTGTTGGCTCAGATGGGGGAGCCCAGTATGATTACCCCTATTCAATATGCCATGACTTATCCGGATCGCTGTCCTGGAATGCTTAAGCCATTTGACTTTTTTAAGAATGCAAAATTAGAATTTTCTCTTCCCAATATGCAGACTTTCCGTTGCTTGGCTTTAGCATATGAAGCGCTTAGGGAAGGAGGAAGTATGCCTTGTTATATGAATGCTGCCAATGAAGTATTGGTGGAAAGGTTTTTACAAGGGGAGATAAGTTGGAAGGAGATCAGCCTTCATCTGGACTATTTGATGAATCGGCATTCTGTAGTCTCTCTAGATTCTCTGGAAGCGATCTTAGCTGTCGATGCGTTGGCGCGAGAGGAAGCGGCAAGATGCGAAGTAACGAGTTGTTAATATAAGGTTTGTATCATTATGATCATCAGTATTCTTTATGTCATCCTAGCCATTATCGGCCTTAGCTTTTTAATTTTTATCCATGAGCTAGGCCACTATTATATGGCCCGTCGCTTAGGCATGCGAGTTGAAACATTTTCAATTGGATTTGGTAAACCCATTTACTCTTGGATGAGGGATGGTGTGCGATGGCAAATAGGATGGCTCTTGTTTGGCGGCTATGTCAAGATCGCGGGCATGGATACAAACGATCAAAAAGACCTTTATGACATTCAAGACGGATTTTTTAGCAAACGTCCGATCGACCGCATAAAAGTGGCGTTCATGGGGCCCTTTATCAATATTGTCTTTGCTTTACTCATTTTTACGCTATTGTGGGCATTAGGCGGACGCGAAAAACATTTCGGCGATTATACGCATAAAATCGGCTGGGTAGATCCAAAATCTGAGCTATATCTTAAAGGCATTCGCCCAGGAGATGAAATTACCGCCTATAACAACCAATCTTTTCAGGGCGCGAAGGACCATTTATCCGGCCCCATGACGGCAGCTGGAGAGGTAGAAGTGACCGGCAATCATGTCAACTTCCATACAAAGGAAAAGACGCCTTTTTCTTATAAAGTTAAAACGTATCCTCATCCCCATGCTATCGAAAAAGATATTGTAACAGCCGGCATTCTCAATTCTGCCAACTATGTCATTTATGATAAGTTGGCGAATGGTAAGGACAATCCTTTGCCATCGGGCTCTCCAATGGAAGACAGCGGCATTCAATATGGCGATCGCATCGTTTGGGTAGATGGGATGCCTATTTATTCTCTTCAAGAGCTTTCCCATGTTTTAAATGATTCCAAAGCTTTATTGACCATTAAGAGAGGACAGGAGATCATGCTGCGGCGTGTTCCTCGTGTCATGGCGGAAGAGCTAAAGCTGGATTCCGAATTTAAAGAAGAATTGATTGATTGGCAGTTTGAAGCTCAGCTCAATGGGACTAAAATTCAAAAGCTTTATACGATTCCTTATAATCTCAATAACGAAGGTGTTGTCGAAGGACGAGTCAAATTCATTGATAAAGACAAAGAAGAAGAAGCGTTCCCCAAGCTTCCTTTTTCTCTTTTAGAAACTCCTCTTGAAGAGGGAGATAAAATTTTGGCCGTAGATGGGATTCCCATCACTTATTCGTATGAAATCCTCTCTCATCTTCAGCAACGCCACGTCAATATTATTGTTGAGCGTTCTAAGCAGATGGAAGACATCCCGTCTTGGAGGAATGCGGACAAGCTATTCGACGAACAGTATTCCTGGGAAGATTTGCAAACATTAGCTTCTCATATTGGGTTGTCCAATGAGTCTAAATCAGCCGGCAATCTTTATTTACTGGAACCTGTCGTTCCAAAGAAGCGCAAGGATCTTGAGATTAGTCCGGAACACCAGGCGATTGCAGCGACAGAGCAGCAGTCTCGCCGCGAGGAGATTGAGAATATTGATGATCCCGAAAAGAAAGCTCAAGCTCGTCATGTACTTGAGAGCCACGATCAACAGCTGCTTTTAGGATTGCCCTTTGTTCAAGATCAAAAAGTCCATTACAATCCGGGCCCATTTGTTCTCTTCAATAAAGTGTTTGAAGAAATCTGGTATACGCTTAAAGCCTTATTGACGGGTTCATTGAATCCGAAATGGATGAGCGGACCCATTGGAATTGTTCAAGTCGTTCAAGAAAATTCGATGGTCAGCTGGAAGGAATCCATCTTTTGGCTAGGGGCGATTAGCTTAAATCTTGGAATTTTAAATTTATTGCCTCTGCCTGTTTTAGATGGAGGAACGATCTGTTTTTCTCTCTATGAATTGCTAACAGGAAAAAAGCTTAAATCTAAAACGATTGAAAAGCTGATCATTCCATTCGCCTTGCTGTTAATCGGATTCTTTATCTTTTTGACCTATCACGATCTAGCTCGTTTATTTAAGAACTTCTTTTAATAACTAGCTGCATGCACAGCCTTAAGAAATCTCAACGGATTTCTTAAGGCTTGGGATTGCTGTTGTCTTGCTCGTTAGCTATAGTTTTTACTCTTTTTACTTCGCCTCCATTTTTTCCGTATTCAGATCTGGCGCTTGGGGTTTCTTAAACTCAATTTGAGCGGCATAGATAACCTGTATTTGGCGTTTTTTTTGCTCTTTGACTGCATCAAAGCTGCGGAGATGAACAAATGGCAAGGCGGTCAATATTAAAAAATAGGGGCGTCTTGCCATTGTTCATCTGCAAGAGCTTTCATGTCAGTCCAAGGGCAAAAAACGCCAAACTCAGGTGAGATAAGAAAAAACCCAACGATATCAAACCAGCCACATAAGAGGGCGCCTTAAGGCAGTTGTCCATTAGGCTAAATTCCTTCTTTTCAAAACCAATCTTATATGGCATGCCAATAGAACTGGGAGGGGATAAAGCTGCGCCGCAGATGCGGTTTAATGCGCTTTATCTGATTTGTCCATGGCTTTGGCTACGCCTCCATTCACGATACTGTTCTGCGCCAATCGCGTGGCTTATTTGGCAACTTAAGGCCAGCCACAGGGAAATGATATAAAGTAACAGACAAGGTTAAATGCTGTTCGCTTCCTTATAATTGCCTCGTAGTGAAAAAGAATCTCGCATATAGGCAATTAGCAATTCGACGCAGGTCTCTTATTGACTTTCTAAAAAAATAAATTCAGTAAACCAAATGTTTTTATCAAATTTTTATTGGAAAAATTGTTAATGTCTTTTTTATGTTACGGATATATTTACAAGTTGCTGATGGCTTAAAGGATTTCTTAGAGCGCAAATCCAGGCCATTAGCGGTTTCAAGACATCCTCTTAGACTCGCATTCCTTTGCGCTAAGAAGAGGATCTTGAATATAAGCCATTGCGGTTTAAGACGTCCTTTGAGAGGGCAGAAGGTTATTGAAGAAGAGAGCCTTTTATGAATAAAAGTTTGATGGGCAGCTTGCTTGATATGGTTCGGCAGTATCGCGTGCGATTGTTTTTTGCTTTCATCTTAGTATTGACTTCAAATCTTTTGCTTATTTTGAATCCCCTCATCTTCAGGCAGGCAATCTTAGCCGTCTCAACGCCGGATGGAGGAATTTCCAGCTGGGAAGGGGCCTTTTTTCATACCCTACTAGGCCCTGTGTTCCATTGTGCGTATAGCTGGGCTTATCTTCTCATCGGCATAGCCACTGTTTCCGCTATTCTTAAATATTTCATGCGCATGATCTTCATCTCAATTGGGCGTGAAGTGGAAGTGCGCGTACGCAATCAATTATTTGAGCGCATTCAGGGGCAATCGCGGGCATTTTTTGATCAGCATGGAATAGGAGATTTAATCAGCCGGCTGACAAATGACATCACTGCCTACAGAGATCTCCTTGGCCCTGGAATTATGTATCCTGTTTTTTTCATTACGCTTGTCATTCCTGCCCTTATCGCCTTATTCTTTCTTTCTCCTTTAATGGCTGCCATTAGCTTGATTCCGATTGTGAGCATTTATTTTTTTCATTTAGCCATTCGCCGCCCGCTTTTGCAAGTCTCGCTTGAAGTGCAGCAATCTCTTGGGGAAATGAGCGTGATGGCGCACGAGCATTTCTCCGGCATTCGCATATTAAGAAGCTATGGGATTGAAAAAGTGACAGCCGCGCTCTTTAAGCAAATTTGCCTGCGCTTTAATAAGCTCAATATGCGGTTTGTCTGCTTTCAGGGAATGGTATTTCCTGTCTTAACATTGATTATCAAAGCCGTTACCATTTTGATCGTTTTAATTGCAGGAGCCATTATCTTATTGGGATGGGGAAACATGCGCATGGCCGATTTTCTGTCTTTCATGTGGATTCAATCCTATATTTTTAGCCCCTTGCTCATGCTCGGATGGGTTTTGCCCATGTATCAGAAAGGGAAGGCAGCCTATGCTAGGTTGGTAGAAATCTATGAAGAACCCATTGAAGTGCAAGAATCAAATGCCGTTTTTGATCGCATTCCGGCCCATCCCTCTGTTGAGTTCCGTGATTTGACTTTTTACTACTCAAATCAGAAAAAAGCGGCTTTGGAAAGCTTCAATTTATCCATTCAAGGAGGGTCCTTTATAGGAATAACCGGACCGGTTGGGGCGGGCAAAACAACGCTGCTTCGGTTGTTAAATCGAGAATATGAAATTCCTCGTGGAAAAATCCTGCTAGATGGGCATGATATCCACGATTATTCCTTAGCTGCTTTGCATCAAGCTTTTGTGACTGTTGAACAATTGCCTTTCTTGTTTTCTAAAAGCATTGGCGACAATATTCGCTTTGGGCGCAGGGATGCTTTGCAAGAAGAAATTGAGCAAGCGGCAAAGCAGGCGGATATCCACGAGAGCATTTTAGAATTCCCCCTTCAATATGAAACGATGGTGGGGGAAAGAGGGGTCTCGCTTTCCGGCGGCCAAAAGCAACGAGTGGCTATTGCACGCTCCTTGCTTGTCAACCGTTCGATTCTTCTTCTCGATGATATTTTTTCAGCTTTAGATGTCGAGACAGAAAGGCGTGTGTTTGAAGCGATAAAAAATGATTTTGCCGGTAAAACAGTGCTTTTGATTACCCATCGCATTTCCATTTTAGAGCAGCTTGATCGAGTGATTTATCTCAAGGATGGGCGTATCATAGAAGAGGGAACGCCTGCCCAGCTGCTTGCTCGCAAAGGAATTTATGAAGCTTTAGTCAACTTGCAAAAAATGCATGCCTCATGAAAAAAGATTTCCATCAGCGCTATATTCAGGACGAAGTTAAATCGAAATCGATTGATTATGCGATTATCAAAAGGCTGCTGGCGTATTTGCGCCCTTACCGCCTATTGGTGATTTTAGCCGTTATCCTCTTGCTGGTCTCTAAAGCCATTGAGGCATGGGTTCCCCTTGAGATTGGATGGATTGTGCAAACAATTTTATCGCACTCTGCCTCAGCCGATTCCCATGAACTATTCCATCATGTGGTAAGGAGCTGCTCAATAGTGTTTGGATGGATCTTAGTTGGCTTTATTCTAGACACAGCAAATGTATTTATTAAAAATTGGGTTGGGCAAGAAGCCTTATTGGCTTTGCGTTTACAGGTTTATCAGCATATTCAGAGGCTTCCTATGGCCTTTTATGACCACCATGCTGTGGGGCGCCTGATGACCCGTACCATTCATGATGTCGATCAGATCAGTCAGCTTTTTTCAGAAAGCGTGATTCCCATTTTAGGAAGCTTATTTCTTTTTATCAGCATTTTGATTGGCATTTTCATTTTAAATTGGAAAATAGGGTTGGCCATTCTCTTCATTATGCCGGCCGTTTGGTGGGTCACTCATGACTTCCGCTATCACCAGCGGCAGAGCTATCAGATCGTCAGATCTATTTTATCCGCTATGAATGCATTCATTCAAGAGCATCTGATGGGAATTGGCATTATTCGAAGCTTTAATCTCTATAAGCAAGAAAGGGAAAAATTTGATGAGCTGAACTGGGATTATTTTAAAGCCAATATTGAAACCATTCACCACTTTGCTCTTTTCTTTGCCGGCATCGAGTGGATACAGAATTTTACCATGGCCGCTGTTTTTGTGATTCTCGTTCAATTTGCCATGCCCGGATCCGGGTTCCAAGCGGGGACGTACTTTACCATCAGCCTCTATAGCCTCATGGTTTTTCGCCCTCTTGCAGATCTGGCGGAACGCTACAATGTGTTGCAATCTGCCCTAGCAGCGGCGGAAAGAATTTTTGAAGTTTTAGATGTTCCTGTAGAACCCGAAGGGCCTCATCCCGGTCTGCCTTTAAATGATATTCAAACCATTGTCTTTGACAATGTCTGGTTTGCTTATGAAAAAGAGAATTGGATTCTTCGTGGCCTATCCTTAAGCATTCGAAGAGGAGAATCTGCGGCGTTGGTTGGAATGACAGGATCGGGGAAAACTAGTGTGCTTAATCTGCTTTTGCGTTTATATGAATTTCAAAAAGGGCATATTTGGATTAATGGGAAAGATATTCGCGATTACTCTGTGGCTGATTTGCGGCGCCAGTTTAGCGTAATTTTACAAGATCCCGTCATTTTCTCAGGAACAATTGCCGATAATATTGCCTTGTATGATTCCTCTTTAAAATTGAATCAAATTAAAGCAAGTGCCGATTTTGTGAATTTATCTCCTTTTATCGAGCACCTTCCCGGCCAATTCGATTATCTTTTAAAAGAAAGGGGGATTAGCTTATCTGTGGGAGAAATGCAGCTGATTTCTCTTGCTAGGGCGGTTGCCCATCATCGTAGCGTCATTATTTTTGACGAGGCGACATCGAATATCGACTTGCAAACGGAAAAAGCCATCCAAGAGACGCTCAAAAAAATGCTGGCCAATCAAACGGCATTAGTGATCGCTCATCGCTTATCGACTATTCGAGATGTCGACCGCATTTTTGTCTTGTCCGATGGAATCGTTATCGAACAAGGCTCTCATCAAGACCTAATTGAAAAGCAAGGCATTTACGAGAAGCTTTATCGCTTGCAGTTCTCGAATTCCATTTGAAACCTTGAGGGCGTTGGCAATTTTAATACCTTCTCAAGTTCAATTTAGAAGCGACAATAAAAATTGCTTCAAATCAATATTTTTATTTACATATGATAAGGAACTATCCATAGAAAAAAAGGAAGCTTTGGAGTGGATTCGCAAAATCAGGAATAACGCCATAAATGAGCAAAAAAGTCTTAAGTCTTAGTTGTGCATGTTTGCAAGTGCTTCAGACGGGACTGATTGGCCTTGATCGTCGATTATCATTAACCTAAACATTTTTGAGACATGCCAATTTCTCATACAAAAAGACCTCGCAATGTTAATGCTTTTCAAGCGGCTGCCATTTTATATGGAGATTGGGGAACAAGCAAAGCCTACGTCATTGGGCTTGCTTTTGCTATTGCAGGATACAGCTCCTTTTGGCTAATTGCAGCTGTCTGCGTGCTCATGTTCCTAGTCGGTGTCAATTATATTTCCATTTGCAAGTTCAATCCAACCGGAGGAGGCGTTTACACATCAGCGAGAAGAAAATCCGAAGTTTTAGCCTTGATCGGGGCATTTTTCTTAATTGCAGATTACTTGGTGACAGCTGCCCTAAGCTCTTTGTCCTGCTATGAATATTTAGGCGTTTCTCATCCGGCCTACTGGGCGATTGGATCGATTTTTGTCATAGGGCTTATTAATTTCTTTGGGCCGCGCCATTCCGGCAATCTTGCGCTCGTCTTAGCCCTTGCGACAGTTTCGGTTGTTGTCTTGCTGGGAATCATTTCCCTGCCTTTTATTGGAGATGCTGCCAGAGGGATAGAGGCACCTAAAGGAGGCTTGTGGACTAACTGGAGCAATTTTGTCGGTATTATTGTGGCTTTATCGGGAATTGAAGCAATAGCCAATACGACGGGAGTCATGAAGCTTGATCCAGGAAGCACGGAAGATAATCCCTCTGTCAGCAATTCTTCGACTAAAGCCATTATATGGGTCATGACAGAAGTCTGCATCTTTACGGCGCTCTTTGGATTTATGATGAATGCGATCCCAGGACTTGAAGTTGTCAATGGCGATGTCAATGCACCGAACGAATCTCATATCCGCGATTCAATGCTGCGCTATATGGGAGATTTCTTTGTCTCCCATCACTGGGGCGGGGAAGTGGTTGGCCATGCTTTCGGGTATATTGTGAGTTTGGTTTTTGCGCTCCTACTTCTCTCTGCAACCAATACAGCTATCACGGCTCTTATCTCGCTCTTATTTGTCATGTCGCGCGATGGCGAAATGCCCGGAGCATTTCAAACGCTGACTCCATTTGGCGTTCCCCGTTACCCTCTTCTTTTAGCGACAATTGCTCCCGCTATTATTTTGCTCTTTGTCCATGATGTGGCATCCTTGGCGGATTTATATGCTGTTGGATTCGTAGGCGCCATTGCCACTAACCTCGGCGTTAATGCTTATGATCAAACCCTACCCATGAGCCGATTTGAACGCTATTTTATGTGGGGCACGTGCGCCATCATGGCTGTCATTGAGTTAACTCTTTTTGTCGATAAGCCGAATGCGCGCCGCTTTGCCATTTCCATGCTGACTGCTGGATTAATCCTGCGTGCCCTAGTGATAGAACATCGCCAAAGGCAATGGGCAACCAAAAAAGTTAAACTCAAGCACGCTTCTCTCTATACAGATGATACCCGCGTTCCTTTGCACCAAGGTGCCATGCTTTGCGCTGTTCGAAGCGTCGGCAAAACGCTCAATTTTGCCTTGCAGGAAGCTAAAAAGTATGAGCAGCCTTTATATATTTTATTCATTCGCGAGCAAAAAATTATCACGGAAGAAGATCGCAGCCGCACGTGGCTTGATGATGAGGAAGCCTGCCGCATCTTTGACTATGCTAAAGACAGTTCGCATGAAATGGTCATCAAATTCTTTTACACCGTCAGCGATTCTCCCGTTGATACTATCGTGGATATGGCCGAACGCCTTCATGTTTCCCGCATTATTCTGGGAAGACCCCGCCATAGCGCCATGTTGCAAATGCTGAGAGGGAATGTTGTAAGGGAAGTATCGGAAATTTTACCGCCAGAGATTGACCTTTTAGTGATTTCATAGTAAATAAAAATTTTAGAAACGCGTACTGGCTGATGATTGATTAAGCCCGGCAAGCCGCCACCGGTCCAGATATTTCCTATTCTTATAAGTTTGTAATTAAATTTAATTGTGATTTTTTAATTAGAAGATATAACATTAGTCAATGTTTTTTTTATGTAATAAATTTTTTTATGTAATAACTAATGTGTGACTTATGATTGTTAATCATTGTCTAAATTATTTTAGCGAATTAATGGGAACATTTATTGTTCCTAATCAAAGCCGAATTCTAAAGCCGCAAGTCGTAGAGGAGCATGACACGCAAGCGGAGAGAATGAGGGAAAAGTATAAGGGCAGAGTATTAGATATTTTTAATAAAGATGGGAATAAATTACATGCCTTTTATTTTTCGGGAATGGATCATCAAACAAATCAGTCTGTCAGTTCTGCGGAAGAAACTATTGTGATTTTTGCTGGAATGGGAGCGTATCACTATTGGTTTAGCGCTTTTGTGGAGAAGTATGTAGAAAGAGGGATCAACGTCGTTATTTTCAACTACCGAGGGGTGGGAAAAAGCAATGGTAAGGCGACGGGATCTGGGATTACCAATGATGGAGAATCTGTTGTTGACTATATTGAGGAAAAGTTTCAAGTGCCTCGCCATCTAATTGCCCTGCATGCCCATTCTTTGGGTGTCGGTCCTGCCTCTGAAGTCGCAAAAAGGCGAAGCGGAGTAGCGATCATTAGCGATCGTTCCTATTCCAGATTATCGTTGGCTTTCAACGCCATTGTTGAGCAATATGTTCCCAATGCTTTTCTTCGCTTCCTTGTCCAAAAGCTGAAAATTATTCGGGGAATTGCGTGGCTGGCTCTTAAATCCACGGGTTGGGATTTTAGTCCAAAGTCTGCATGGCCGCATATTAGGGGCAGAAAATGCGTGATCACGCATTTGAAGGATCCCATTATTAATTCTCCCGCTAGGCTGTTTCAATCCATTTATGGCAGGGATGCAGACACTCATTTCATTACGGCCGAAGATGATTGCGAAGATCCTCATAGCCGCCTCCTAACTGATTTAGAATTCAATGATGCGATAAGGGCAATCGGATTTCGCAACCGTCTTAATTAGACGATAGGTATGGGGATCTTTCCTTTGTCTTCCGGCTTTTTCGCTATTGCAAGGTAGGGGGATGAATAAAGAGAGGATTTATAAATCATGGATATTGTTAATCCCTCCTCTCCTAACAAAACAGAAGGCTGTTCGGCTAGCTTAACTTTCTAAAGATCAGCAAATCCACTTTAAGAAATGAGGGAATTGGGCTTTTCTTTAAAACGTCTGAAATATAACAGTTGGAATGCAATTTTTTTTAATTTTAAATAAAAATTTTATTTGCTATTGAGTGTTCTTCATTCTTACTTAAGGAGAAGAAATGAACATTTATCTGCATTCCCTTAAAAAGGCTTTCTTCATTTTATTAACAGCCTTTTCTTCTTGTCTTTTGGCTGAAGAAACCAAGCAAGGGGCCCTAACGATCTTGCCTCCTTCGGAAGAGGCAATGCTGCCTTTTGCTCAAGAACAATTAAGAAGCCGCCATGCCTGCCATTTAGGGTATCGGGAAACAGCAATCCTTCAAGGCACAATCCCAGGACGTTTAACTCCTGTAGGAGATGGCTTGGGTTTAGAAGTCTCCATCGCTTTTAATGGACGATATCTATTTGTCGGCGCTCCGTTTGCACAAGCCGGAGGGCTTGCAGATGCAGGCGCTGTTTATATTTTTTACCTTAACGAAGGGGGACAGTGGATTTTAACCCAGACATTGACAACGAACGGTATGGAGAATGTCTTTGGAGAAGGGACGATCCGCTCGCAAGGCAAGTATCTCTTCATTCCGGCGACTGGAACTCCTTTAGGGGTGCCTTCCAATCCTAATCCAAATTTTGCAGGGGCGCTTCTTGTCTATCACTTGTCTTCCATTCCGGTTAGCGGAACAACGGCCCATCTATGGGAACTTGTACAAGTTATCGATCAATCTACACCTGGATTAGAAGGGCTAAGCGACGGAGCAGGCTTGGGTTTTAATAATGTTGTCGATGCTAAAACAGGGTGGCTTTTAATTGGGTCCGGTCAAGAGGCCATCAATCCCTTGACAGGAGAGGTGCTTCCTTCTGCAGGAGCAACTTTTGCCTTTAAGTTAAATCGGCTGACGGGACTTTGGGAACTTAAACAAATATTAACAAACCCAACTGGTGTTCGGGCCCTCAATTTTTTTGGCAGCGCCGTTGCCATGGATAAGGATTTTGCCTTTATTAGCGACCAGCCGGAGCCGATTAATGGGGTCATACAAAACGGGACAGTCTATGTATTTCATTTGTCGACGCATCATGGCTGGAGGTATGTCCAACGTTTAATAGGCGATCAAAGCTTAGCTGTTACACAGACAAGCGGTGTAAGCGATGGCTTTGGCGTATGGACTTCTATGGATGATGGATGGGCGCTTATTGCATGCCCCTTTGAAAATCTTCTCAATTCTACTATTCCCTTAGGAGCTGCCTATTTTTATAAACTTCAAGGAGACCGATGGATAAAGGCGCAAAAAGTTACATCCGACGACTTCAATTCCACTGAAATTGGCTTTAACTATGTTCAGCTTCAAGATCGCCTAGCGATTATTTCGGATTCCAATCGCTCGGGTCCGGCTGGCCTGCAACAAGGCGGCATGTTGGTTTTCCGCCGTCATAGAGGCGTATGGCAACAACTGCCTACTTTACTGAATCCGAATGGACAGCCCTTTCAATATTTTGGACAGGGAGGGGCTTTCTCGTCTCCTTTATTGTTTAATGGACACGTTACTCGTTTTTTTGCTGCCAGCTCCTTATCTAGTCCTCCGGTCTTTACAGGCCTTAATCCTCTCTATATTTTTGAAGCTGTCTGTGAAGAATAAACCTGTCTAATTGACAAGCCCCTTTTGAGCAATCAAAAGGGGCTTGTCACATGTCTTTCATGATGAGCTATCTGGTTGTAAATCCAGTATTCAAATACCCCTTGTCTAGGCAGAAATCTCTAAAATAATAAAAACTTGTTTAGCTATTAAGCTGAGTATTGAGCTTTTGCCTTTTAGGCCGCCGTGAAAGCTTTCACCGATCGAAAAACTCCAAACTCAGGTTGGCGGTTAATATTTTAATTTGAGGTTTTGACACGGATTAAAGGGAAAAGAACTCAGGCTTTATGTAAATGGCAAGCGGTAAAATGCTGGGGGGAGACTTCCCGCCAAGCAGGCTTCACGCGTTTGCACACAGCGGAGGCAAAGGGACATCGCGTATGGAAGGCACATCCCTGCGGCGGATGTAACAAACTGGGGATGTCTCCTTTGAGGACTGTCAGGGACTTTTTTTTCTCAAAATTGAAATCCAAAGCTGGAGCGGCAGCAATCAAGGCTTGCGTATAGGGATGGAGGGGAGTGGCAAAAAGCGATTGGCTAGGAGCTAGCTCGACAAACTGTCCCAAGTACATAATGGCAATGCGATGGGTAAAATAACGCATGACGGCTAAATCATGGGAAATAAAGAGATAGGTAAGCTTTAAGCGGCTTTGCAACTCTTTTAGCAGATTGACCAATTGCGCTTGAATGGAAATGTCCAGGGCCGAGAAGGGCTCATCGCAGATCAATAGGCGCGGTTCTAGGGCGATGGCCCGCGCAATGGCCAAGCGCTGCTTTTGTCCGCCGCTTAATTCTTGAGGCAAGCGCGTTAAAAATTGGCCGGGCAAGCCGACTTGACGCAAAAGTTCCCTCACCCGCTCGCTTCGCTGCGGACGGCTTAATAGTCCATGGATCGAAAACGGTTCATATAAGATGTCTTCTACATTCATTCGCGGATTCAAAGAAGTTGAGGGATTCTGAAAGACCATTTGCATATGACGTCTAATGGGCTTCAAGGCCGAGGCTGATTGCTGCACGAGATCTTTTCCTTCAAACCAAATAGATCCAGAAGAAGGCTCAATCAAGCGTAGTAACAATTTGGCAAGCGTCGATTTTCCGCAGCCGCTTTCTCCACCCAATCCAAAAATTTCGCCAGGATTTAGTGAAAAAGACAGGGGATGGATAATTTGTACAGGGCGGCCATTCAAGCGAAATTGCTTGGATAAATTCTCAACGGTTAGGAGAGGCAGCATGAGAACAACCTTGGTTTTTCTTATAAACAAGCCAACAAGCAGCCTGCCCGCTTGGCGTTTCCTCAGAAGAGGGGCGCTGCTGCTGGCAGATCTTCATCGCATGCGGACAGCGGGCGGCAAAAGGGCATCCAGGCGGCAGATTAATTTGAATGGGAGACGTGCTCGAAAGGGTAAACAAGGGCTGGTCTATCGCTTCTGTTAAACTGCGCTTGGCTTGTATAAGTGCTTGGGTGTAGGGATGTTGAGGGGAGCGAAAAATATCTTCGACTCGTCCGGACTCGACAATCTGCCCGGCATACATGACAAGCACGCGATCGCAGCAGGCGGCTACTGTGCTTAGGTCATGGGTAATGAATAGAATGCTTGTTTTGTGCTCATCTCTTGCCGATTTGAGCAGCTCTAATACTTGTGCTTGAATGGTGACATCCAAAGCAGTTGTGGGTTCATCGGCTAGAATTAAAGATGGACGGTTGGCCAACGCCATTCCAATTAAAATGCGCTGTTTCATGCCTCCGCTGATTTCATGGGGATATTGGCGCATGCGATAAGAGGCATCGCCTATGCCGACTTTTTCTAGCCATTCAATGCCTTGGGCTAAGGCGGCTTGTTTAGATAACTTTTCATGCTGCATGAGCCCTTCGATCAATTGGTCGCCAAGGCGGCGCGTGGGATTGAGGGAGGCTGCCGGATCTTGACCAATCAAGCTGATTCTTTTGCCTCTTATGCGGCGCATGTCTTTTTCCGCTTTGAGCAATAGGTCATTCCCTTCAAAGAAAATGTGTCCTTGCAGCGTATGAGAGGCCGAGGGCAAAAGCTGAAGGATCGCTTGGGCAGTCAGGCTTTTTCCGCATCCTGATTCGCCCACTAATCCCACAATCTCTTGCGGATAAAGTTTAAAGTCGACACCTCTAAGCGCCTGCAGGGATCCTCTTCGAGTGGGAAAATAAAGGTTTAGCTGGCGGACTTCAAGCAAGGGCATTTTCATAATAGATTAACCTGTTCGGACTTGATTAATGCGTCTTTTAGTCCTTCTCCTATCAGATGAAAAGAGAGCATGGTCAAGCTGATGAAAAAAGCCGGGAAAAACAGCCGCCAAGGGTAAAAAGTCATGGCTGGCAAGCCCTCGCTAGCCATTGTTCCCCAACTGGCCATAGGGGCCTGTATGCCTAGGCCCAAGAAACTTAGAAAGGCTTCTGAAAAAATGGCAGAGGGGATAGTCAGAGTAAGTGTCACTACTACCGGGCCCATGGCATTGGGCAAGAGATGCTTGAACAAGAGGCGGAAAGGTCCGGCGCCCAAGGCTTTAGCTGCCAAAATGTAATCCATTTCTTTGAGGAGGAGGACTTGGCCGCGAACGATGCGCGCCATTGTGATCCAGCCGATCAAGGCCAGGGCGGCGATAATTGAGAAAAGTCCCGATCCCCATACCACTGTCAGCATGATCACGACAAGCAAATAGGGAAGCGAATAAAGGATATCGGCTAGCCGCATCATTGTTTCATCTATTTTTCCGCCGAAAAAGCCCGCGATCCCTCCCCATAATAGGCCGATAAATAAGTCCATGATGGCCGCACATAATCCAACGCAGAGGGAAATGCGCGCACCGTACCAGACCCGCGTAAAAAGGTCGCGCCCCAGATCATCTGTGCCGAACCAAAATTGAGAAGAAGGCGGCTGATTTTTTAGCGCTAAGTGGGTCGCATCATAGGGGTAACCGGAAAGGAATGGCCCGCTCAGCGTCAGGATGGCGATGACTGCCAGGAGCATTAATCCGCACAAGCCAAACCGGCTTTGGCGAAAGCGCTGCCAAGCAGTGGAAACAGGATAAGGGGGGTCCTCGGTTTCTTTTAAAGCAAGGGCGGGAACAAACAAATCGTCTTCTAAAGGCTGCATGCTAATCCTCCCTCTTGAGAAGGCGAATGCGGGGATCTAGCAGCCCATAGGCCATGTCGACGCAGAAAAGGGAGGTCATTAAAATGACGCTATAAAATAAAGTTAGGCCCATGATGAGCGAATAGTCTCGATTAACGACGCTATTGACAAACCATTGGCCAAGGCCCGGAATGCTGAAAATTTTTTCGATAACAAAGCTTCCCACTAAAATGTTGGCCATCAGCTGGCCCAGATAGCTTAAAACAGGCAAAAGGGCGTTGCGGAGCGCATGGGATTTAATCAATGCGAAAAAAGACAAGCCCTTGGCCCTGGCGATTTTAATATAATCCGTTTGCAAAACCTCGATCAGGCTGGCGCGCGTCAGGCGGGCAACAAAAGCAAGCGGCAGTGCTGCCAAAGCAAGGGAAGGAAGAAGCGTTTGAGCAAAAGTTCCCCAGCGAGCCAAGGGAAAAAGACCTAATTTTAAAGCCAGGGTATATTGCAAAAGGGCGGCCAGAATAAAGCTCGGAACGGAGACGCCAATGGTTGTCACACATAAAACTGCCGTCTCCTGCCATTTGCCAGCTTGCAAAGCTGCCAGTGTGCCCAGGGCGATTCCTATGCTGATGGCCCAAAAAAAAGCTTCCAGGCCAAGCAGTGCCGAGACGGGAAAACCTTCTTGAATAATGCGGTTGACGCTTTGCCCTGGATATTTAAGCGAATAGCCCAGATCGCCTTGTAAAAGAGAGCGCATATAATTCTTATATTGGACAGGCCAGGGATCATTCAATCCATAGTGCTGGCTCAAGGCTTCCTGCATATCATTGCGCAGCACCTGTTCCTCGGCAAAGGGATCTCCTGGAACAGATTTCATTAAGATGAAAGTCAATGTCGCTATTATCCATAAAGAACAGAAGAAATAGGCGAATTTTCTAAACGCATAAGCAAGCATGGTCATAATTGATGATCTTAGTCTAACTCCGCTTTCTTGAAATCTAAATAACCGAGTTCTGAAAAATACACCCCTTTGATGCCGGGTGCTTTCAAATAGTTGTACGACGCATAAAAGAGGGGAATGATCGGCATATCCTGCATCAAGACTGCTTCGGCATCCTTTAATAGCTTCGCTCTTTGGGTGGAATCCGCTGTTTGCGAAGAACGGGCAAGCAACTCAATATAGCGAGGATTTTCCCACTGCGTATTATTGGTTCCATTATTTTTAAATTTAAAGACATCTAAAAAGGAAATAGGATCGCGGATATCGGCAAACCAAGAGCCGATGCTGATTTGATAGTCTTGCTTCTTTAAACGGTCAAAAAAGACTTTACTTTCGCAGCTTTGCAAGCGGACATCTATTCCCAAACCTGTTTTCCACTGCTGTTGAGCGACTTGGGCGATTTTATGCGACCGCTCGTTGCCGGCATAGCATAGGGAAATGGGGGCAAGGTCCTGCAGCGTCATCTGGTTTTCCGTTAATGCCTCTTGAAGCAGCTGGCGGGCTTTTTGAGTAGCGTGATCTTGAAAGAACGGAGGGGAAGCGAGAAAAGAGGGGGGAATCAATCCCATGGCGGGAATCTGATTGCCTTGCAGCGCATGTTCGACGAGCTCCTGTCGGTTCAAGGCCAAAGCCATTGCCTGGCGGATTTTGGGGTGGTCGAAGGGAGGCTTTTCAATATTTAAGCGAAAAAGGTACACGCCTGCGGCCGGCATGACTTGCAAGTGGTTCGTTTGCTTTAAAGACATCAACGCATCTGTTGGCAGAGTCGATAAAGGAGAGCCGGTCCAGTCAAGCTCGTGATTTTGAAAAAGCTTTAGAGCCGTTGGATTATCGGAAACCACAAAAGTCAGTTTATCCAAGCGGACAGCGGATCGGTCCCAATAATGGGGGTTTGGCTTGACGGACAGTTCATTGTGCCTGGCCCATTTCTCTAATTGAAAGGGACCATTGGTCACCGTGTCGACACCTAGATCGACCTGGGAAGCAGCCGTCTTTTTGTTGCGCAGCGTTTCATGAACGGGAAAATAAAAGTAAGTCGTTAATAGATGGGGAAAATAAGGCGTGGGCGCCTCTAATTCCACAACAAGCGTTTCTGGATCAAGCGCATGGATGCCGATTTGATCCAAAGGAGACTTGCCCTCTTTAGCCCCTTGCGCTCCCTTGATTACATAGAGCTGATACGCATTGGGAGAGGGGAAAGCGGGATCGAGCGTGCTTTTCCAGGACTGCTCAAAGTCATAAGCCGTGACGGGCTGACCGTTCGTCCATGCGCTTTTGCGGAGCTTAAACGTATACGTTTTCTGATCGGGAGAAAGCGTCATGGAATCCGCTAACGCTAGCGCCGGCTGTCCATCGGCCTGATTGCGCATCAATCCTTCATACAACAGGTGCATGGTCGTCGCTGTTGCCAGGTCCCTGACTTGCCTAGGATCCAATGTTTGCGGGTCGCCTTCGCAGCTGATTCGCAAGACTTTTTGATCGGCGACGGGCTTTTCGGGACGGCAGGCAGCGCAAATAAGCGCGCATGTAAAAAGAAAAAGAAAGAGAGAGAGTTTATAGACCATGCCATTTCTCCGCTAAAAAGGTTATCCGTTCAATTGTTATACGAGATGAATAGAAAAGTTAAAAGAGAAATGATCGAATTAAAATATTTATTAAAAGGAAATAATAATATGAATTACTAAAAATCGAATGCAAGGTTTCTCTTGTTTTAATTGATTCAAATTTTTAAGTTTATTGATGTATAATTATTAAAAACAAATAAAATTTTACAGAAATTAGTCTGATGAAAAAATTCGTCTCTTACCCCGCTGCTAATCTGTATGTTCGTCCATCTGAGGACAGCGAAGTCGTCTCTCAAGCGCTTTATGGATGGCAAGTAAACGTGCTTGACCGGCAAGAGGGATTTGAGCGCATTCAGACAGAAGACGGCTACCAAGGATGGATTGCATCGGATCAACTGCATGCGCTCGCTGAAAGCTGCTCTTTTGCCTCTAAAGTTCAAATTCGCCATAATGCGGCCCATGTCTATGCTGAGCCATTTGTCAATCGAAAGAAGCCGCTATTGACTCTTCCCTTCGAAGTAGAGCTAAATGTAGTGACTGAATCGCCGGAAGAGGATTTTCGCTGGATTCAAGTCCAGCTGGTCACTGGGCAGCCGGCCTGGATTCAGCGCGGGCATGTACGCGTCGATCCTGCGCCGCTAAGTTTGAGAGAAATGCTAGACTTGAGCCGGCAATTTTTGGGGCTTCCTTATACTTGGGGGGGAAGATCAAGCTTTGGCTATGATTGCTCGGGGTTTATTCAAATGCTTTTCAAGCAAATGGGAATTTTGCTTCCTCGGGATGCTCGGCAGCAGATTGAGGCGCCTATGTGCCAAGAGGTGCAAGGGGAGCTGCAGCCAGGCGATCTGATCTTTTTCGGTTCCTCCTTATCGCAGATTAAGCATGTCGCTCTCTATCTTGAGCAAGATCGTTTGATCCATGCGTCTGTCAAACCTATTCCCATCGTGCAAGTCTCTTCTCTAGATGAGCCGAGTTTAAAGCAGCGGTTTGCTTACCGCACGTTTCGCCGCTTGAACTTAAAAGCGAATCCGCATACATATAGCTAAACTTTTTGAATATAAAGATGAATGGCTGAGTTCTTCATTTGATTTTGCTTATATGCATGACAAATCAATAAAAGGAGGGTAAATATGTTTAAGCAGGCATGGCTACTAGCGTTATCTTTAACCATCAACCAATCCTTGTCAGCGATTTTACCGATGCCAGCGATTTTTCCGATTCAGGAGATTAAAACTGTGGAAGAAAAAACAAAACAGGACCTCATTCAATTAGCGTGCGAAGCGCGCAAGAATGCCTATGCTCCTTATTCCCATTACCTGGTGGGATCTGCCCTATTAACAAACAGGGGAACTGTTTTCCAAGGGTGCAATGTTGAAAATGCATCTTATGGACTGGGATGCTGTTCGGAAAGGGTAGCCATGTTTAAAGCTATCTCAGAGGGGATCAACAATTTTGTTGCGATTGCCGTGGTCACCAAAGATGGGGGCTTGCCTTGCGGCGCTTGCCGTCAGGTCATGAATGAATTTAATCCCAATTTAATCGTTTTGATTGGAGATGAAAACGGGCGTTTGCTGAAAGAAACAACGCTGAGCCAGCTCTTGCCCGATGCCTTCGGCCCTCACAACTTGGATTGATATTCCCCTGCAATCAGCGGCTTGCCATAAATTAACACTCCGCTTCCGAGAATCTTTGATTTAGCAGGCCGAATAGAAATGACCAAGAGAGGGAAGCGTCCCTCTCTGATACGATGTATTGACTCAAGCGTCCGGCTAGCCTTTGACAATTTTTCCCAGCAATTCGCCTAAGCGGTGAAGACCTGGTGAAAAATCGAGTTTTCCAAGCTCGATTTCAATCAGATAGAGAGTTCCGCGCTCGGCAAAGGCGCGGCGCAAAGCCTTATCTAACTCTTGTTCCGTCTCGACTTTAATGCCGATGCCGCCGCCTAAAACACGAGGAATTTCTGTATAATTCCAATTTAAAATGTCGTTATAGCTTCCTTCTAAAAGCGGCCTTTCTGTTCCATAGCCGTGGTTATTTAAAATAATCATGACAGGATCCAAGCCATAGCGGATGGCTGCCGACAATTCCATGGCCGTCATTTGAAAGCCGCCATCGCCGATGATGCCGACGACGCGTCGATTGGGCTCTGCAATTTGGGCGCCAACGGCGCCGGGCGTGCCAAAACCCAAGCTGGCAAAATAGGGGCATGCGAGGAAAGAATCATGCGACAAGACGAGGTCTGCGCTTCCAAATAAGCAGTCTCCTACATCGGAGACAATGATATGCTCGGGACGAAGATGGCTTTGAAGGCATTCGAATACGCGCTTGGTTGTTATTTTTGCGTCCGGCTGGGGGGTGAAGGACTCAGAAAGGCGGGCATGGCGGGATGTGTGAAAGGGGGCATGGGAAAGGCCTAGATCTAATGTATTAAGTCCCACGAGATAATCGACTAAGTTCACGTGATGATAGTGGTGATGGCCGATGGTCAACGAGTCGCTATTGGCGACAATGCGGCGCTCATGGTCGACTTTAGCTGTAAAAATGCCTGTGTCTAGGTCATGCATGATCACGCCGGCAATCAAGATGCAATCGCATTCGTCGACCGTATCTGTCACTTCTTTGGGGCTCATCCCTCCTTGATAGACGCCGACAAAGAGCGGATTGTGTTCATCCACTACTGTCTTACCGAGCAAGGAAGAAACGATGGGAATCCGATTGCGTTCGGCAAAATCCAGAAGCGTTTGGCTTTGCTGAAAGCGCAAAACTTCATGGCCGGCCCAAATGAGGGGGCGGCGGCTGGTTGAGAAAAGATGGCGCGTCTCTTCCAGCGCTTCCCTCAACGCGTCGGGATCGCTGGGCGGATAACGAAAAGATTGAGTAGAAGGATAAGAAGGCAGCGGTTGGTCCACCAAATTGCGGGGAATTTCTAGGTAAACGGGCTTTTTATGCTGCCAGCACGAAAGAAGCACGCGGTCGATAATTTCTCCGGCCGTTTTCGGATCATCTAAAATGCCCTGGTCAATTGTGACATTTTTGAAGACGTCAAATTGCGTACGGTCTCCATGAATGGTAATCGATTTATTAATGAGATGATGGAGGGTGGTATGGCGTTTAAATTCATCGGTTCCCACGGTTCCCGAGATGACGACTAAGGGAGAGCTTTCCACATAGGCTTGCGCCAAAGCATTGGTGATATTGATTCCCACGCCATAAGTAATACAGGCGACGCCAAGGCCGCGCAGGCGGGCATAGGCATCAGCGGCATACCCGGCCGTATTCTCGCGGGTTGTATTGATGAATTTTATCTGGTGCTGCTCGATTAGTTTATCGAATCGCAAGACATAATCGCCCGGAACGCCAAAAATATGCTCGACGCCTAATTCATGTAGGCGGTCCAATAAATAATAGCCGATTGTCGTTTGCCCTGCAGAGGATCTTGCTTGCATGTTCTTCTCCATAACCATTGCTTTGTTAATTTCAGTCAATAGCTATAGCTTTTTTTTTATTTTCTGTGCTATTTCAAACGAAAATTGGGGAATATCTCCAAATGTTTTTGTTATAAGTCAGGTTAAATAAAGAAAGCGGACTTCTCTGAAAGGGAGAAAGTCCGCTTTTATTTTAAGGGCATTTATTGAAAAATTGTCACATCGATCTGGTTGGCTCCATTCAAGGTGCCTATTCCCCATCCCTGTGCAATGTCTTCTTGTGCTTCCGCATCAAATAAATAGCGGTGTTTAAACAAAAAGTCGTCCAATTCGCCTTTATCTTGGCATTTAACGATATAAGCTGTTTCTAGATGAATCTCTGGTTGGGAGGCGGGATGAAAGCTCTTTTGATGGGAATCGAGAACATAGATTTCTTTATCGCTTTTATAATAAAGGGCAATCGTTTCCCTTCCATCCGATAAGGTCGCGGCAAAAGGCTTTCCCTTTCCGGCTTCAATCATTTTAGCTGTTAATTCTTTCGGTGTTTGAGGGGCCTCTTCTAAAATTCCAGCTAAAGCAGGATCAAAAGTCAGTTCGGCAATCGAATTCAAACGATCTAAATGCAGCTCTACAATCACTTCTCTGACAAAGCGGTTAAGAGGGCCATTGCCATATTTGGCTAAATGGCTCGAACTTCCGTCTTCTATCCATTTATTGAAGGCGTCAGGAGTAAAAGCCGCGGGATCCGCCAGCAGGGCGTTCAGCGAGAAAAGGGCAATCGATGTACAGGCATTAGGAGCTTGCTGCTTGACCTGCGACGTCGCCATTTTATACCACTCGCCGGGCAGGCCTGCATAGCGAATAGAGGGACTCTCCTTTGGAGCGGGGTCTTCTTTTTTTTCTATAGGCATGTCAGCCCAAGCCATCTGAAATTCTTCTTTTGTCACTCCGTCGTCAACTACAATAGATTGAATAGCCAGCTCGTCTAGTCCAAGCTCTAGGTAAGGTTGAATGCGGGCTTTTACATCGGATAAGCGTTCTTTAGAGAACGTAGGAATTGGCGGAGCCATTTCTTTAGGAATAAGACCGTTCATCTTAGACCATACCAAATCGAATTCTTCTTCCGTCACTCCATCTGTTAAAACAACAGCTTTAAGATCCTCCAAAGTCTTTATTTCAAGGAGAGGATCCTGGTAAGTCTCAATGATGCCTTTTACTTGCGACAAACGCTCGATAGACAGAGATAGCGTTTTTGAAGATGGAAGCAAAGGAGATGTGGCTTTAGGCTTCACCTCTATGTTTTGTTCGGAAGGCAAGGACGGCATTGGCAAAGAATTAGAGGGAAGGGAGAGCGAAATATTTATAGGGGAGGGTTCTGAACACGGACTTTGCTCAAAAGGGATAGACTGCGGTAGGCGACTACCCTGAATAAAAGACTCAATTGGTGCAAGAGAAGACAGCCTTGCAGAAAATGGCGAAGAAGGAAGAGGGCAGGGATGTTGCGGATAGTTTTTTTGCCAAACGGTTCTCATGCGATTTAATAAAACAGGGCTTAAATCCCGCTCTTGACTGAGATAATGAGTCACAACTTTTAAATGGGTAGAGGCATATGAGCCAAATAGGTGGCGGGCTATGCGTTGAAATAAATTTAAATGAACAATCCTCCATCCTTCGTGGGTATGCGATAAATAACTTTTCTGCCACTTAAGCCAATTTCCTTGTCCTAACCCTTCATAATAACCTTGAGGAAATTCTTGATTTAATGCTTGAGATAAAGATGTGCACATGAGGATTTCCTTTGTTAATTCAAACTTTTATATACTTAATTTTTATTAATGAGAAATTAAATCCAGATTTAAATTTTGCAAAGACTTCTATTTTGAGAACCATAAATGTATTAAAATGATAGTTTTTAGTGTGTTTTTTAATAAATTTAATAATTTAAATTATTGAGATGTGATTTTTTAGTTCGATTTGTTATAATATAATTTGAGAGAATTATTAGTTTTAATAAAAAGATTTGAGGGTTTTTATGTCTGTTCATGAGCGATCTTCTTTTTCTTCTTTTACTGTTGAAACCACATCTTTACCTCAAGAAGCTCATTCGGCTGAACTTCAAGAAGGCAAGCATGTTTCTACTCAAGGGGGGCATGATTTTTCTGCCAACGTCCCTAAATCCGGAGAAACTCACAAGGCCGAGAAAAGTTTTACCGACGCGCGTTTAGACGTGCAGCAGGAAGTGGCGAGTAAGCCTAGACGTGCTGTGAATATTGCGGTAGGAGCGGCGGCCACTTTTGTGGAAACGCTTGCTTCCAAAGTGTCTCAAGTAGGGGCTAGGCTATTGCAATTCGGTAAAAAATTGGCGACAGAAAAAGGGCGAGAAGACGTGAAGTCTCAAATGAGTCAAGGCTTCAAGGACATCAAAACAAAAGCCGGAAAATTAAGGGATGCGGCAGTTGATAAATTTACGGAGGTCAAAGAGGCTTTGCCTGGCAGAGTGCGAGAGATTAAGGACAATGCGCCTGAAGCCCTTAAAACAGCCTTCAAAAAAGTCAATACGGCGACGACTTCTTTTTTCAAAAAGCTGGGGTCAGCCGAGGGAAGGAAAGAATTGACAAGGGGCGTAAAAGATGCGGCGATTTATTTCAAGGATAAGAGCATTGCCGTTTTCGAATCTGGCTCCCAAAAAATGAAGGATGGCGTGGCGGATTTAAAAAGCCGGCTTGAGCCTAAATTAGAGGCCTATGAAACGAAAGGCGGACAAATTACAAAGGATGCCGGCGACAAGCTGGGCGAATTGAAACAGGATGCCGGAGAAAAATTGAATGAAATGAAAAGAGAGGCTGGCGACAAATTAGGGGAATTGAAAAGAAGCACTGGTGAGAAGTTGGGCGGAATTAGAGAGGTGTTTAAAACTAAATGGGAAGCTTTAACAAGCAGCAAGGATAAAACAAAAGCCGTTGCTTCTCAAAATCCGGCTATTTCATCTCATTCTGTCGATCGATCTTCTTTAAAAGCTACCCTGCCTATTTTCCAGAAGTCGACTTCAAAAGACTACACCGACTTACTAGATATCATCCAAAGCAAGGGAAGTGACTATAAGTTGTCTTTTTCAGAAAAAGACAAGAGCATACAAGTAAGAGAAAATAAGGGGCCCCTGAGCTCTATCTCGGTTGATAAGAAGTCGAGGGCGGCCATGAAAGAAATGCTTAAAACGGCTGCAAGTGAAGTAGAGAAAGATCCTTTATCCGCTCTAGAACTTTTAAATAAAATGCAGTCAACCCATTGGGGCAGGCAAGTGTTGCGCGCGAGTGCTAGCAATAGAGCCAATTTCGAAGAAGTTCAACAAGCTGCACTCAAGCAGTGTTGCAATCAATCCGGGGGAACATTTGCTTCGCTTCTTTCTCAAGTCACCAAAGAAGAACTCTTTGCCAGCGGAAGCCACTCAGGTAAATCCACTTATGCTAAGAATTGCCCACATCTTAATGAATTGATTCAAGCGTCTACCAATATGAGTAATAGTGTAGCTGATAGAATTGTATCGAAGGCGAATTTTAAAGAACGCGTCAAGACAATGGAAATGTACATTCGTTTGGCGGATATGGCCGATCAAAGAGGCGATTTCATGACATCTCAGTCCGTTTTAGCGGGATTGAGCTTAGCCCATGTGGCTCGTCTAAAAAAGACGAAAGAAGCGCTTCCAAAGGATGCACAGGCTATGCTTGAGCGACTTCAAGCTAAGCAAGGAAGTCCTTCGTTGGAAACGGCTCCTCTAGAAAGAGCGGCTATGCTTAAGTATCCAGGCAATGAGCAGGGATTGCCCGTTATTCCTTCTATCGCCATGGCCTTCTTGTCTCCTCTCACGTTCGCTTCTGATAAACAAGATCCCTTGAAGGATTCATTACGAAATTTGAATTGGTCTAATGATTTCATTGATCAAGCGTTACAGGATATAAGTCAGAGTGGCAATCCTTTATCTTTAGAGGCATCCATCACACAAATCGAGCGTCAAATTTCTGATGTCCAAAAACAAATAGACAACACGACAAGCTCAACTTTAAAATTGTCTTTTAAAAAGCAAGATTTGGAAGCCCAACTTAAGGAGGCCAAGGACGTTCGGGACTTTATGGTTCATATTAGAATGAGTGATAAGGTTAATATGCCAGCTCGCCTTAAGTCTTTGCAGGAAAAGGCAGTCGATTTAGAGAAAAGAGCCAAAACGGAAGAAGAACCTGTAAAGAAAAAAGAGTTATCAACAAGATTAACAGATGTAAAGGCTGAAATTGAACAGTTTGAAAAATTTCAAAAACGTTTAGAAACTTTATCGAAAGATGAGCCTTTAGACGCTCGTGCAAATATTGCTAGTCTCTTAAATAAGTTCAAAGAAAGCAATGACGCGGCTATTAAAAATTATCAAATAGGAATAGAAAAATATCAAAAAGAATTGAATACGCTTGCCGATGAATTTGCGACATTGGCTACTCCTTTGAGGGAGTATCCTTCTACAAAGAGAGAGGATGCCCAAGCGTGGTATACTTATTCTGCTCCTGTTCCTGATAGCCAAATTCCAGAAGGAAAAAATAAAGATTCATTCTTCGAAGATTATTACTATAAACTTTCTCTTAAAAATGAGCCTCGCGAAGCCGCCAGAAAAAGCGCATAGGCGTTGGCACGTATTGAGCAGATAAAATAAAAAGCCCTTGTCCGAGAGAATGATTCTCAGCCAAGGGCTTTCTTTTCTAGGCCTTATTTACTAAATTAAGGCTTATTGTCGTCGATGATTTCTACTTCAGCTTCTTCGATGTCATCGGGAGATTTTCCGCCCGGCTGACGTTGTTGCTGTTGTTGCTGCCCACCTGGGCCTTGGTGCTGGCCTTCTCCGCCTGTAAAGGAGCTGCCTGCGCCTGCTTGTTGAGAGCCGCCAGGATGCTGTCCGGCTTTTGCCATGGCTTCGCCGATGTGCTGCATGTGCTTTTCCAGATCATCTTTAGCAGCGCGAATGCGTGCCACATCATTGCTTTCCAGGGCCTTTTTGACGGCATCGATCTTGTTGGCTACGTCATTGGCCACGTCTTGCGGCACTTTATCCTTGTACTCATCCAAGGCCTTTTGCGCACGGAAAGCCAAGGAGTCCGCTTCATTGCGAATTTCGACTTCCTCTTTGCGCTTTTTATCTTCTTCGGCATGCAATTCAGCATCCCTGACCATGCGCTTGATTTCTTCTTCTTGCAGACCGGATTGCGCTTCAATGCGGATCTTTTGCTCTTTTCCGCTGGACAGATCTTTCGCAGAGACATGCAAAATACCGTCGGCATCGATGTCGAAAGCGACCTCAACTTGAGGCATGCCACGTGGAGCTGGTGGAATATCAGCTAAGTCGAAGCGGCCGATTTCCTTGTTGTCGTTGGCCATCTTGCGCTCACCCTGCAGAACGCGGATCGTCACAGCGGGCTGATTATCGGCTGCTGTGGAGAAAATCTGCTTTTTCTGCGTTGGAATAGTGGTATTGCGCTCAACAAGCGGAGTCATCACGCCGCCCAGCGTTTCAATTCCCAGTGTCAATGGCGTGACATCCAGCAGAAGCACGTCTTTGACGACCCCTGTTAAGACTCCGCCTTGGATGGCAGCTCCAACGGCCACGACTTCGTCGGGGTTGACGCCCTTATGGCCCTCTTTTCCGAATATGGTCTTGACCACTTCTTGTACAGCAGGCATACGGGTCATTCCTCCTACGAGAATGACTTCGCCGATGTCGTCTTTTGAGAGTCCGGCATCTTTCAGCGCTTTGAGGCAAGGCTCGCGTGTGCGCTCGACCAAGTGGTGAGTCAGGCTTTCCAGTTTGGAGCGGGTCAGGGTCATGGTCAAGTGTTTAGGGCCTGACGCATCCATGGTGATGAAAGGCTGATTGATTTCTGTTTGCTGAACGCCGGACAGCTCAATTTTTGCCTTCTCGGCCGCATCGCGCAGACGCTGAAGGGCCATTTTGTCATTTCTCAAGTCAATGCCGTGTTCTTGTTTAAAAGTCTCAAGCATCCACTTTAGAATTTCATTGTCGAAGTCGTCTCCGCCCAAATGGGTATCCCCGTTTGTGGACAGCACTTCGAAGACGCCGTCGCCGATTTCCAAAATGGAAATATCGAATGTTCCGCCACCTAAGTCGAAAACGGCGATTTTCTTATCTGTTTTTTCTTTGTCCAGGCCATAGGCAAGCGCAGCAGCAGTTGGCTCAGGGATAATGCGCTTGACATCCAAACCGGCGATGCGGCCGGCATCTTTTGTTGATTGGCGCTGGGAATCATTGAAGTAAGCGGGAACCGTAATGACAGCTTCTGTCACTTTCTCGCCCAAATAGGCTTCCGCTGTTTCCTTCATTTTAATAAGAATTTGTGCGCCAATTTCTTCCGGCGTCACAATCTTGCCTTGAATTTCAAAAACAGCATCGCCGTTGCTGTTGCTCGTCACTTTGTAAGGCACGGTTTTAATTTCATTGAGCACTTCCTGATATTTGCGCCCGATAAAGCGCTTGGAAGAGGTAATGGTATTTTCCGGATTGGTGACGGCTTGGCGCTTAGCAGGGATCCCGACTAAACGCTCATTGCCCTTATAAGCAACGACAGATGGGGTTGTACGAGTTCCTTCAGCGGACGCAATGACTTTGGGTGTTCCTCCCTCCATGACGGCTACGCAAGAGTTAGTTGTTCCCAAGTCAATTCCGATAATTCGTCCTTTCTTTGTTTGACTTTCGCTCATAGTCAAAACTCCTTCCTAAATTAAATGTTTATAAATTTTATTAACGTGGCTCTTCTTTGGCGGTTGGGGCTTTGGCCACCTTGACGCGTGCGGGGCGAATGATGCGATCTCCCATTTTATAGCCACGTACACATTCTTCTACAATTATTCCCGGAGCCTCTGTTGTTGTCTCGACCATCTCTACGGCTTCATGCATATGCGGATCAAACTGCGTTCCAAGAGAATCGATCGAGAGGACTCCATTATTGGCTAAAACATCTTTAAACTGAGCAAGGATCATTTGAAATCCAAACGCCCAATTCTTCACTTCTTCCGACATTTCTTGAGCAAACTTAAGGGCATTCTCTAAATTGTCAATCGGACGAAGAAAATCAACGATCAAATTTTCCACGGCATAGCGCGTCATTTCTTGCCGCTCTTTCTGCATGCGCTTGCGCGCATTTTCGGCGTCGGCAAGAAGACGCAAATATTTATCCTTATAGTCTAACGCTTCTCTTTGCAGCGCTTTTAGATCTTCATCTGTGATCAAGACCTGTTTAGGCTTATTGGGCGCAGATTCAAATTCCGCGGCCTGCTCTCCTTCGGATGGCTTGCCGTTTTCTTGTTCGGTATTAAAGGCATCTTGATCAACCATAGCATTTTCTCCTCAATCATAGCCGGTTTAAATTAGCCCTCCTTTCGCTCTATTAAAATAAGCTGAAAAGACAGCTAAGTGAGTTGGGAAACTTAAATAGTCGTGAAATCAGATCTAAGAGATCTTCTCTAAAGATTATCTGTTTCTCGTTTGTCTTCTAAAAGCATTAAACGAGATTGTCCAATTAATCGGTGCTCTTCTTTTTGCAAATAAAGCATATTTGTCTCGGGTTGGCGAAAGCTAATCTTAAATTTATAGATGTTTCGCGTTAACGTTTCGCTGACATTCTCGGAAAATTCCCTCAATACTTGAAATAGCGTTTGATAAGGCATTCGCATGGGACCTAACAGCCCGACTGCCCCTACCGCCTTCTTATTGATATAGTAAGGAATGGCAAGGACCGAACAACTAGGACTTGAACTGGCATAGGCATCTAGATCGTCCCCAATCCAAAATTTCAATTGATCCAATGCTTTACATTCCTTGAGCAAGAGGCGCATGCTATGGGCATTTTCAAATAAGGACAATCCGCTAGCCAATAGGCTTGTATCTTGAAAATCGGGATAAACGAGCAGCCGCGAAAATCCTGTCCGATATAAATCCTCATCGATAAAATTGGAATATCCAACAATATAACGCAGCATGAGTTCATTATAAAAACTCTGGCCAATGGCTTCTTCTTCAGGCTCCAAATTCTCCGGCTGTCCCAAATTTGTCAAACGCCAATGAAAGTAGCATTCGATACGCTTGATGGCAAAAGAAGAGAGCTTCACTGGCAAATGCATCACTTCCGTTTGAATGACGCCAAAGTCCGTAATCAAAATACATAAACAGCGGTAAGCGTCCAAGGGAACTAATTTCAAATCGCGGATAAAGTCATGGTCGAAACGCGGAGCCGATAAAAAAACCGCGCAATTCGTCACCTGGCTCAGCTTTTCTGCCGCTTGCTGTAGAAAAGCCGCAATCTCTCTCGACTCAACTTCTTTTAAGTCGGCGAATGAATCGCTTGCTAGGCCAATTTTGTCCGAAGAAGCATGCGCATGCGCATAGGCGCGATAGGCTAAATGAGTCGGAATGCGCCCTCCGGAAGAATGAGATTGAAGCAAATAGCCTTCTTCTTCTAAATTCGCAAAATAATTGCGAATAGTCGCCGAGCTTAAATCTCCAAAGCCTGCTTCTTTTAAGGTATTCGATCCCACAGGCTTGCCAGTCCTGATATAGTAATCAACCAAACCAAGCAAAACCTTGCGCTCGCGATCTTGTTTTCCCAGTCGTTTAATTGGAACGGATTTCATAATTTTTAAGATCCTGCTCTCCTCATTCCTCTTTATTATAGAATGAGAGTTCAATTTCGTCAATAAATTTAGCACTTGATGTGTTTAAGTGCTGAATTTAACTTGTTAAAGCGGTTCCTGATAAAATTAGGGGCAAAATATCTACGATAGAAGGGGACCAATCCAATCCTTTTTTATAAACCATATAAGAGGCCAGGTGGCACGCAATAATTGCTTTTTTGTGATGTTCGGGGATTTCATTGAGCAATTCAACGGCAAATTGATTGCGCAGAGTGGGTAAGCAGTAGTTGAGAAAGCTGCGGATCATGGGGTCTTGAAAGCTAGAAGGCAGGGGTAATAAATCCAAGTAATCCAAAAGCTGGTAGGTATATTGATTGATTCTGGCGGAAATTTTTTCCGAAATGTCAGTTAAAAATTCGCCTGTTTGTTTATGGGTTCGAAGCAATAAATCGGCTTCATTTAAGGCGCATAACTTGATTCTTTCTAAAATTTCTTTTACCAGGATGGCTTTATGCTCAATAAATGTTTCATCATCCAGGGCAAGACCGCATAAGACTTCAAAGGAAGAGCAGATGACCCCACCTTTATTGGCCGAGCTGTCTTTGACGATTAAGACGCCTTTTTCTTCTAGATACTTGCGTGCGGCCGGATTGAGATAGAGATTGGCGCCTTCAATGATGGCGCGTGAAGTGGGTTTGCCTGTTTCATCCAGGAACTCTTGGATATTCGTTTCGTTTAGGGTGCGAGGGCGTCCGCCGGCAGGAATGAAAATATCCGTTTTGGCTTGGTGCAGGTTATAGCGCAGAAGATGGTTCGTATCGCTTCCTGACAGCCAGTCTTCGACAACTTTGCCCTCGCTCTTGCGCCAGCAGAGCGTCTCTTGAATATAAGCGGAGGGATAGCGCTTACGCCCTTTGTTTACCAGGAAGCTTCCAGGAGATAATTTGTCGGGAGGATAAAAGCAAATTCCCTTTCCCTGATAAAATAAATCTTTGATGATGCCCAAGTCTAGTCCTTGTTCATCCCGGATTGTGCCGGTCCCGTCCGTTAAAGCAATAAGTTTGGCTGTGTGGGGATAAAAATGATAGAGGTTGAGAAGCTGGTTGCCTGCGACATCTCCGTCCGGTCCGCCTGACATTTTGACCGTAAAAACGTCTTTTTCTGGATGGATGCCCATATATTCCAAGACTTGGTGCATGTATACATTGACGCCTAAAGAGGTGACACCATATTCTTTATGGTTAATCCCTGTGACGGGCTTGCTCGAAATAAAGGCGCCTTTGGGCTTATAGTCATATCTTTTGCTAAAGTTGGCGATCCATTGGATCATAAAATCATGCATATTCTCATCAGGTCCTAAATAGATATATTCAGGCTTTTTCCAATAATCGATAATGTATCTGGCGCGAATTTTGCCATCCGGATCGCAATTGACGATGGTAATAAGGCTTTGAATAAAGGCGCGCTGGGATTGATAGAGGTATTCGACTTTCTGTTCTTGGCGGAAATGGCGGACGCGCTGTTCGACTTCTTGGGGTTCTAAGCGCAGCCATTCAAGTTCTCGTTTGAGGATTTGGGATTCCGAATCAATTTGATCAAAAGGCTTAAGAAATAAGACCGCCTTAGCGCCTCCTTCCGGAATGTCTTTATTTTTCTTATGCTGCGTCCACGCCAAATTGTAGCATTCAGTAAAAACATTATTGCGCTCGGCCAGCATCTGTTCGAGCTGTTCGGGATAAACCGTGCGCAGGCCTCCGCGGGCCAAATCTTTAAAGCGAATGTGAAAGCCAAAAAAATGCATGCCGCGCATATAAAAGATAGCATAGGGAATTTCCGGAAATTTCTTGCTGCGGTCGAAGGGAATTTCATCGAGATATTTGGGATCCAAGCGAAAGCTCAACGCTGTATAATTTAAGCGATAAAAGTTTGTCTTAAGAGTATGGCTGACGAAATTCATGCCTTGGCGCAACACATTTTTCCGACGGGTGTCGTTGCTCTCTTGCCCGGTATCCAATTGGGAAACATCGTTTAAAAAGCGCTTGCGCGCTTCAATAAAGCGGTCAATATTGTGGTTGTGGGGATCGAATTTAAACCTGAAAGCTTCGCAAAGCTGTAGGGTAAGCTCGGGATGGCGGCATAACGCTTCTTCGATATTTTCTACCGTGTATAAGTTGCTGTCAATGTGGACAAGGGCTTGATGAATAAAGTTGACCATGGCGCGCAGCAGATTGCCCATATTTCCGGAGATAATGCGGGGATTTACCAGTCGCTCATCAATGCGATCGCCTGTTTCAAAATATTTAATGGTGGCCATTTCCCGCAAAAAATCGGGGATATCGGCTACATCCCAAACGGGCTGTCCATTGCTGCCGTGCAAGCTCAGGGCCATGACCAACACGCTTTGCTTGCTGTAGGGATCCATATAAGTCGCATTGACGCGCCGCATGCTAAGGCCATGCCGATGGACGACTTGAGCCAGACGATAAAGAAAATTATGCTTGGGCGTATTGCGCCAGGCCAGCATGATATGCATGGAGGCAGAGTCTTTTTCATTCCAATTTTCTTCGTAGCGGGCCTCGTATTGGCAGTTATCTCGCGTTTGTGCTCGATAAAGCATATTCAAGGCAATAGCCAGCCGCTCAGGAGGAAGGGAATGCAAGAACATGGAACTCATCTTAGGCAATAGCTGCTCGAAATCCTGATCGGTAATATCCGGATTTTCTTGCTTGACTAAAGTGCGTAAAGAAGATCGCCACTCTTCTAGAAAGCTATGGTCGGTTGTTTCTATGGCGCCTGTAAAATCGATTGTGGCAACTCGCAAGAGAGAATTAGTGCCGGGAAAGGGAATCTTAGACACATAAGACTGATAGTTTTTGATGCCATACAGCGTATAGTTGCGCAAAATGCGCAGATCCGCATCAGGGCTATCTAGACAGAGTGCAATGGCAGCGCTCTTTAAGTTGATCATGGAAAAATAATCTTGAAGATCGAACCCCATCAAGCTGTGGGTGATCAACATCAAATTGTCTCGGCTGACTTCTTCAAAGAAAGTAGCGGGCATAGCGGCTTCTAACCACAAATAATATTCCTGGAATTTTTCGCTTTCCTGCTGAATAGCTTGGGAGAGGTTGCTGGATGGGAGGTAATCTGATTTTTCCATAGATGTTTTCTTCATGCTTTAAGTGGCCTGTAGAGGTAATTTTAGCATATTTTATGTGGTAGAAGATATTTCGATCTTCAGCATTTAAAATTGACTATGGCAAAAGTGTAGAAAAAATACAAATCTTCATGGAAGGGAGGGGGAAGTAAAAGAAAGAAGGGATTTTGCCCCTTTGTAAAAGTTTTGTCCAATAAGCCGGCTTATAGGCAGGCTGCTTAATGCGTCCTAGCCATTTAGCCGTTAGAAATAGGTCCTTAGCAGTTTTAATACACCCTCTTAAAACTTTTGGGAAAAAAGGCGCCATTTTAGAAAAGCCTCGATCGTATTAAAATTGACCAAAATATCCGGATTCGGAACGGGAATATAGCTGATCCACGCCGCGGCTTCTGGTGGCGGATGGAAAATGGAGATTCCCTTGGGAATTTCAAGGAGCAGTTTTTTCAATTCTTCTTCTTCTTTAGATAGCTCCGACTGCGGCTTAATCAAAAGGCGGATGGCTTCGCTGCTGATCCAAATGGGATAGCCTTTCCTGTCTTGGTAAGTGGGAATGGCGATCAAACAAGAGCTTTGCTCCGCATTTGCAATGATTTTTTTTGAAACTTCTTCATCATCGAGAGGAAAATCGACGGGGCTGATCAATATGCCTTTGGCATGAGGAGCGAGTCTTAATGCTTCCTTAAGGCCGATCATTAAAGAGGTCAAAACGCCTTGCTCATACTGCGGATTATAGATGACTTGCGCTTTGCTTTCCTTTAAGGCCTGGGCAACAGCTTCGGCTTGAAATCCCGTTACGACACAGACGCTTTGGCAGCAAGTGGCATAAAGCTGGACAAGCCTTTCTACAAGGGGCCTCCCTTGTACTTTGATAAGAGCCTTGGAAAAGCCGAAACGGGAAGAGAGGCCGGCAGCCAGAATAAGCCCGACAGTCTGGGAATTAAAGGATTCCATATAAATGTCCTTGTTCTTTTGCATAGCCATCAAGGCGGTTTAAAAAGCGAAGGGTTTGAGCAGTCGGAGGAAAGGCGCGCCGCGATCGATTTAGTACATAATAGGCAGCCCACGTGTGAAACAGCGGGATTAAAGGGAAAGCGCCGGCCTCGGACTGATAGCCTGTTCTCCATCCATATATAAAAGAAGATAAAATCTGAGGATCGACGTCAAATAAGAGAGGGCCTACATCTAAAAGCGTTTGCGTAATTCCCAAATCCGCTCGACGGTCGGCTTGCCTAGCAACGCCAAAATCTAAGATACTGGCAATTTTTCCCCCTTCTATTAAAATATTTCCTGGGTGAAAGTCAAAATGACAAAGCGTATCCGGCACGGCTTGCTGCTGAATCGCCTCCAATTGAGGCGTTTCAATTAACGGTTTCCAAAACAATAGAGTGGATATCTCCTGAGGAAGAGGAATGGCGTGCAGACGGGCTTGCCATTGGCCAAATTGATAGCCCACATCTTGCATTTCTGCGGGGTGAGACAGGAGATAGGCCGATAGCGGTTCGCCTTTTCTCCATTCTTCTATTAAATAAAATCCCTTTTCCCAGCGCCCTTCTTTCAACACGCGAGGCGCAATAAAGGGAAAAGCGGCAAGGTGCTGAAGCACAAGGCTTTCTCTTGTCATTGACAGGGCCCCAGACAAAGGATAAATTTTTAAGGCAAGCCTTGTTCCTTGCTTGTTCTCCAGACGGAAAATAGAGGCTTCAAATCCTTTAGTAACTTTTTCTATAGAAGTAAACTCTGAAAGTCCGATTAAATCAAGCAAGGCCCTGATCTGTTCTTCCTCCTGCATCGCTTTCTCGCTTTCTAGGGCGTGTCCCTAAATTCATTCTCAGTTTTAATCCACTCTTCAAAAGAGTGATAGTGTTTTCAAATAAAGTATTGCAAAAGCTAATCTTCATCAATTTATTTAAAAATAAAAAGCATTTTTTATTTAAGGTTTATTGATTAATTTTAATTGATGAATAAGGGGAGTGTTTTTTATGCTTAATCGTTGAATATAAATTTATATTATCATTAGTAAAACTTAACCATAAGGAGTCTTTACTATGAAGTACATGAAAATTTTATTTTTAATCCTCTTTAGTTTAATGGTCGGGCACATGCAGGCAGAAGAGAAGGCTCATCTGTCTGATTCGCAAAAAAAGGTTTTGGAAAGCCTTCATCTTAAAGAAATCAAGCTTGAGCAATTGGCTGATGAGTCGAGAAAAGAGCAAGAGAATAAATTGGGTGATTCGATGGTTGCGGACGTTAAAGAGCGTTCGAGCGTCCCGCCTGCCGCTACAGGAGTGCGAAGCCTATTTAGCTATCCGAGCTATTTAATTGTGACGCCTATTTATGAAGAGTTATCTTTCATTGACGGGGCGCCTTGCCATGTCGGGCACTATTCTCATTTTTCTCTTATTACTGTTTTAGAAGGAATTAATTGGGGATGTCAATTAAGGGTCGCCTATGATGGGGCTGTCTTATCCATCAAGCCTTTCAATTCGGTCGATTTCACGCCGGGAGGCATGATTTTTAGGCATGAATATTTCAATTCGACAGTCGTTACAGGGGCCAATCAAGTGATTTACCTGTTTTAATCCACTTCTGAGCAAGGCTGTTCATTCAGCCTTACTTGGCTTTATCTCAGTAAGCGCAAGGCATTGAGTCCCACTAAGACCGTGCCTCCTTCGTGCATGACGACGGCTAACCATAAAGGCACCCATCCCGCTAGGGCCGGAAAGCTGGCGATGAAGATGGCTCCAATGGCAATCACCAAATTTTCCTGAACAATGGATCTGGTTTTTTGAGCTTTGGCCATGAGCCAATCGAGCGATTCAAGGTTGTCGTGCAAGAGCACGACATCTGCTGCATCAACGGCTGTTCCGCTGCCAATTTTTCCCATGCAGATTCCCACCGTAGCACGGGCTAAAGCCGGTGCATCATTTATGCCATCTCCCACCATGGCCAATCCCTTGTCTTGAGCAAGGCGGGTGACGTGCTCGAGTTTATGTTCAGGACGCAGATTTGCATAAAATTCGTCGACTCCCAATTCCTTTGCAATCCGCCTAGCGCTTGTTTCATGGTCTCCTGTTAACATTAACAATTCCCAATCGCCCGTTTGCTTAAGCCTGTGAACGGTATCCTTAATATAGGGACGTGGATTGTCCTGAAAGGTGAAAAGATATAAGTCAGGCCCAAAAAGCAAAATGGCTAGGAGATGTCCGTCTTGGCGGACAGCTTCGACGGCTGCTTCCAACTGTTGTTGCTGAAAAGAAGTTAATCGATCTTGAACGTAATCCGGATGCCCCATGAAAGCCGGATAGAAGGCGTGCTTCCACTCTACTGAGGCTTCAATTCCATAGCCGGGGATGGATTTGAAGTGTTGGAGAGGAAAAGAGAGGATATTTTTTTCCTGCGCATAAGTAGTAATGGCTCTGGCAATGGGATGGACAGCATTTTTTTCTAAGGCATAAGCAATGGCCAGGATCTCTTTTTGAGAGGCTTGCAATTGAGAAGGACCAATGGAGCGAAGTCCATTAAAAGAAAGCTCGCCTGTTGTCAGCGTTCCCGTTTTATCAAAGGCAATGATGGAGCATTGAGCCAACGCATCCAAGACAATTCCACCTTTAAGCAATATTCCCTTGCGTGCACATGCACTGACAGCGCTCAAATAAGCAATGGGGAGGGCTAAAATAAGCGCACAAGGGGAAGCGGCAATTAAGAAGGCCAATGCGCGATACAGCGAACCTTCAAAACCTAGAAAGGGAATGGATAAGAGAAAGGGAAATGTTAAAGCAAAGAAAGCGGAAAGCAAAATAATCGCTAACGCATAGGTTCGGCTAAAACGGTCGAACCAGCGCTGCAACCTGGGCTTGGCTTCTTGCGCTTGCGTAACCAGTTGAATAATGCGCGTCATGGTGGAATCGGCACTCGTATGCGTGACAAGCAAGGTAAGCGTTCCTTCCAAATTACGCGCTCCTGCCGGGACTTCATCTCCCTTTTTTTTTGTAATGGGCATGTTTTCACCGGTTAAGTGAACTAAATTGACGCTAGAAATGCCGTCAATGACAATTCCGTCTAAGGGGACGATTTCTCCGGCCCTTACCAGAATATGCGTTCCCATGACAATATCTTTAACCGCTCTTTCTCGCAGGTGGCCTCGCGCATCCAAAACGGTTGCCTTTGAAGGCGATAGCTTATGCAATTGATTGAGGGAGCCTTTGGCTTTCGCCGTCACGGCGTCTTCAATGGATCCGGATAGGGAAAATAAGACTAAAAGCAATCCCCCTTCCATGCCGCTTCCAATCAACACAGAAGAAAAGGCCGCCAAAGTCATGAGGGTGTCGATATTGATGTCGAAATCGGCTAGGTCTTCAATGGCTTCAATGAGGGAGGGAATGCCGGCAAGAAAATAGACGCCGACAAGGAATAAAGACGAAAGGGGCTGGGCTGAAGAGGAAAAAGACAGCAAAAAGGCCAAAATAAGCAGTCCCATTGCAACTAACGAGGTTTTAAGCGTTAAATTGGCAGCCCATTTTCTTGCTCGGGGTGTTAAAAAAGGGCTTGCGACCTCTTCTTTGCCTGTTCCGAAGAATTCTTCGAAAACGGCAGGCTTGACATGTGGGGGGCGGGGGATGGCAACGGTCTCGGTCATGACAGCCATCCTTGATTAAGAAAGTAATGCAATAAAAAATAGGCCGCTCCCCCCGCTAAGAAAGTTAGGCCTATATTCCAGACAATAGAGGGAATCAATCGATTGCCTTGGTAATGGGCCGATAAAGAAGCGCTAAGGCTAAGAATAAGGACTGCCATCGCATAAAGCCCGCCAGCAGGCCATAGCCAAAAACCTGCCAAGCTTAATAGGGCAGCAGCGCTCACGCCGATTGCCGCACCCAATCCTTGCTTGAGCGGATGCTCATAGGCCTCTAGGGAAAGGCCCAATTCTTCTTCTACCATTACTTTTAAAAGCCGATCCCCGTCTGCCATTAAAACATCCAATACATCTTCTAAAAGTTGCCCTTCAAATCCTTTTGCTGCATAGAGAATGCGCAATTCCTCCCTTTCCTGCTCGCGGTTATGCTCAATTTCCCAGCGTTCTTCTTCTAAAATGCGATGCAACCGCTCTAAGCGCGACCAACCTAGCCAAGCGCTTCTCCCTGTTTTCCAAATGAGCCAGCCAAATAAAAAAATCAGCCATAAATTGAGGAGCGGGACAGTTCCAATCCATTCAGCAGCTAAAAGATTTAAGAGAAGAAGCACAATGACTGTCTCGCGTGCAGCATCCATTCCGGCTGAGAGGGAGCCGGGAATTTCTGTCCCATGAATTTCAGAGGCGGCAATCAGCCCGCGAGCTTGAGCCTCTATAATATGGGCAACTGCGCTTTTCCCTTTGAAATGATCTGTTGAAGAAGCCATATCAATCCTTTATGGAATCCAATGATAAAACTAGATGGATAAGGTTTAACTTGAATAAAATAAAATAAAAAGATGAATGATGCGGTTTTTGCTAGAGCGGTCTCTCTTCGAAAGACCTCTTTTAGGCGCAAAGTTCACTGGTTGAGAAAGTTAGCTTAATTTTATTTTAATTTAATAAACAAACTTTGACAAGTTAAGATAAAGCAATCTAAATAATTTTTTTTATAAATTAAATCTGTTATAATAAGAATGTAGAATGGAGAGTTTGTGTAAAATAACTGATTTTATGGCTCTATTCGACAGAATTTAGGCTTTTTGGCCAGGTTATACCGAGGCTTTGGCGCAGTCGAAAAAAACAATCTACATACGCTTCGATATAGGCTTGAGTAAAAAGTCATTACTAGAAAGGGGAAAATTATGTCTGATTTAAATTCCCAAATACCCGACTATTCTTATGGGTCTATTTTAAGCCCTTCCTCTCTGCCTGGCGTGGAACCGACGTCTTCTAAGGATCAAAAACAGGAGTCCAGCCTTTCGACTATCGAAAAAAGCGAAGCAATTGCTTCTTTAATCGTTCCTCCTGCCAATTTTCCGGTTTTAATTCCTCCCTCTAACGATAACCAAGATTATTTAGCCTTTGCCGTTGCCTCTATTGATTCTAGCGGCAAGCCCTTTGTCGACCTTCTTAAAAGCGAACAGCTAAAAATGGATGAAGTGACGAATGAAGTCCTAGATGGTTGGTTAAAAAATCTTCATGAAATCGAGGATCAAGTGCGGGCTATGCTAAACTCTGCTGACTATCAATACAAAGAGCAAATTCGCATAAGAGGGGACCAGCAGCAAGGCAATGTATCGGGGATTCAAAATGTGACTTCCGCCAATGCCGCTGCCGCTAATCCCGCCGTAGCGAATCAACCGCCTTATACGTTTTTAGGCGCTATTGACCGGCTTCAAGTCTTGGAACGCATCCCTCCCACAGCGAACATTCCTGATGACACGTCAACGCCTAGCGATCAAGCGCGAACGGTGGTCATTCCATTGACCGCTGCTTTAATTATAGGAGGGGGATTGGCTCTGACTGCAACAAACATGACAACGCCTGCCGTGAATGGAATGAGCGGCAATTCCTTTAGCAATCCGATTGAGCTGATCGAACGCCTGCAGCCTGTTTATCCGCAGATAGCCATGCAAGATGTGATTCCCATGATCAATTTGATGGTCATGCCTCCCATTTATTTCAATGCGTGGGATGAAGCGGTCAGTAATATTAAAGAGCGGGAGCGCGACAGTCATGTCGAGACAGCGCAGAATTTTGCCAAAGATGTCATTAAAATGGTCAGCGATCCGGCTTTTATCATGGTCACTTTTGTCAATAAGATGGAAGGGGCCGACCAAATGAATACAGAAGCGAAGAATCGCATGGCTACCATGCTGAAATTGATTTTGGCAAGCGTAGCCCTAAGTTTGCTCTATTCTGTTGAGGTGGGCAAAGTGCAATCAGGAAAATATGGCGGAATGGAGCCACAAGAATTTCGCGACATCCTAAACGGCACAATTGCTGGACCGGATCCTTCCAAGCAAAAAACAACCCAGGAACAGTTGACGGCGACTCTACTTAGCTTGATTAAAGGACAATTAGATTCAGGCCTTCTTACACAAGATGAGCGTGCACAAACAATAGAAGAAATCTTGAACTATATTGGGCAAAGCCACTCTATTGAAAGTATGCTGGATCCCGTTAAGGTTTTTACGCAAGTATTCGCTTACGATGACCCTAGCAAAAAATTGGAGAATCGTCCTGCTTAAAAAGGCAAACTCAGTTCTTAAGCGGCGGCTTATTCGATTTTAAATACGATGAAAGCTGCCGCTTTTTTTTATCTGGCTACGAATTCAATTCGGGCCAGTCTTTCATCTTTAAAAGAGATTGCAAAAGTTGACATAGCCAGAGATGGTCTTGGCAAGCAATCAGTTCGCGGCTTGCATGCATAGAAAGCTGCCCGGAACCAATATCTACCGTAGATATGCCAGAGATAGAGGCTTGAATCGGTCCAATCGTTGTGCCGCAAGGCATATCATTGCGACTGACAAATCGCTGCAAGGGAATCCGGTTTGTATCTGCAGCAATCTGCAAGGGAAGCGAGGAGCGCGCATCCGAGGCATAGCGTTGCTGAGCATTGCTTTTGAGGATCACTCCTTGGCCAAGCATCGGTTGGTGTTGGGCATCATGGCGTTCGGCATAATTAGGGTGCAGAGCATGGGCCAGATCGACAGAAACGCAATGAGAGCGGCTGAGGATTTTAAAATAGTCTTCCCTTCCCAAATTGCGGGCAAGCAAAAGGCGCTCTAAAGTTTGATTGAAGAAAGGAGATTCTGCTCCTTGAGCTGTTCCTGATCCGACTTCTTCATTATCCCATATAATCATCATCTGGATATCTTCTTCAAGAGGTGAAGGCTGATACAGGAACGCATTTAAAATGGCATGCACGCTGGACAAACTGTCAATGCGATAAGAAGCTAAAAAGGCTTGCTGATAGCCAATCAACCGCGTTTTTTCTAAGGGAAAAAGCAGCAAATCAAAATTAATTAATTGTTCGCAGTCTATCTCTTCCCGCAAAAGAGCCTCTAAATAAGAACGGTCTTTGGGAAAGTCTTTCTCTAAGCCTGCCAGTACATTCAAGTGCTCTTGTTTATTTAAAAGCAATCCCTTTTCATTGACTTCGCGGTCTAAGTGAATGGCTAATTGAGGAATGGTCAACGGATGCTTGTCTAAGCGCACCAAACTCTCTTGAAGGCGATGCTGGCTATCATAATAGATGACCCGGCCCGCCAAGCCTAAATCGCGATTGAGCCAGGATGTCAAAAGGGGAGAACCATACACTTCTACTCCCAAAAGAATGGACTGATGTTTGCGTATCTCCGGTTGGGGTTTGAGCTTAAAGCTCGGACTATCCGTGTGGGAAGCGAGCAGGCGCACACGCGAGGGCATTGCGGATGGCAGAATAAAAGCGCATAGGGAAGAATGGTGCTGCCTGACAAAATAAGCTTTTCCCGCTTCAAGGTGCCAGCTTCGGCTCGGAGAGAGTTCTGTAAAAGAGGCGTCTCGTAGTTTCTCTGCAATAGAGGCCACGGCATGCCAGGCTGTTGGATTGCCGTCTAAGAAACTCATTAGATCTTTAATTAAAGAATTTTGAGAGTCATTCATAAGGATATTCGCTTGGCTGCAGTTTGTAAATGAAGCGCCCATTCTTCAATTGAACCGCATGGCTCAGTTAAAGAATACACATGCTGGCGCTTGGCTAATTGATAATGATAAGCCTTATCATAATAAGTTAAAAGATGGTGAACGGCTTGGCGCTTATGCCCTTGCCTGATCAGATTGCTTACCTCACCGGTTAACTGGCTGCCCAAGCGTTTGGTAATGCGCCGGATCGCTTCTAAAAGATCAAAGGTTGAAGCTTGTCCGTAAAGATGCATTAAATGGTCCAGTCTTTCTTCAAAAGGGCAGTCTAAAAAGAACAAGGGAGACTGTTGCATGATCTGGAAGAGCTCGGTTGGAAGATGGCGCTTTCCAATGAGGCGGCTCTCGTCTTCAAGCCAAATAGGACGCGTCCAATCGAATTGTTCCAATGAAAAGGCTAGCTGATTCTCAAAGTGTTCTTGCGAGGGCTGTTCAGGAAGATCGATTCCTCCAAAGACACTGCCGCGATGGCAGGCCAATTGCTCCAAATCGACGACTTGTTCTCCACCTTGTCGTAATACTTGCAAAATAGCTGTTTTCCCACTGCCTGTAAAACCGCCAAGGATGAAAAAACGCGGAGGGTGGACAGCTAACTGATTAAAGAGGCGAATGACATGGCGTCGAAAAGCTTTATAGCCTCCTTGCAAAGTGACGGCAGAATAGCCCAAGGCTTCAAGGAACCGGGCAATAAACCCACTGCGCATGCCGCCTCTCCAGCATAGAACTCTGCTCGATTGATTCAATAGCGCATCGGCTTGGCTAATGAGGGAAGGAAGCTTAGCTTGCATGAGGTCTAATCCCGCTTCGATCGCTTCCTGCCGGCTTTTCCTTTTGTAGAGGGTTCCCACAAGGGCGCGTTCGTCATCGGTAAAGAGCGGAAAAGACAAAGAGCCGGGGAGATGGCCTTGCTTGTATTCGGACGGACTTCTGACATCCAAAATGGAGCCGGGGGATAAGAGAAAATCTTTGATACACAGCGAAACGGGCATAGATCAATCCCATGAAACGGAACGAGTAAAAAAAGTTCTAAGAAATCCTCTAACTTCCTTTAAATCAGGCCTCTTAAAGGCTTCAGCGTAACTGTTTTGGGATTAATTGACAATGAATCTTATAAGAAAAGGAAAAGCGCATAGGGCAACCCAGAGAGTTGCCCTATACGACTAATAGAATGCTCAAGCAAGATTAGAAATCGCGGCCAACTGTTACGTTGATAGCGTAAGAATCCCACTTATGCTTGTTGCTTTCTCTTCCACTGCCGAAGAAACTTGAATCATCGCTGCCATAGCTGCTATGATGATGTCTGTGATGTCTGTTGGCTCTGTAATCTTGGAATTTTAAAGACAGACCAAGTGTCCAGCAGTTGCTGAAATCATAGTCTGCACCAAGAGCAAATACCCAACCGTGTGCATCTCTAGCGCGGTGGTTGAACTCATCGTTAAATGAACGGCTGCTCTTACCTTTAAATTGTGCCCAATGGTACTCAACTTCAGCATAGAGGTTCCAGCACTCGTTGCATGGACGATAGACGAAATCTACGCCAACAAAAGGTCCGTACCACTTGTTAGTAAACTTGTGCCAGCAGCAGCCGCTTCCAACAACTGGGAAAAATACGGATGTGTCAAAACCACCGGATGTAAAGTCAACTGAATCGTTTTGAACGCGGAGATTTTGCTCATCGAAGGAATAACCAACAACTGGAGCTAAAGCTAATGTGCAATCGCAGAAGTAGAATGGGTAACCGATCGCTGCGCTTAAATCGTAAACATATCTGTCATCGATTACATCGCGGCTGCGAGCTGTGAATTCGATGTCATCAGAGAAGCTGCCATAAAATGCGCTGCCGATGCCTGTGCTTGCAAACGTAGAAACGGATTGCTCAAAGTCACCGTCTAAGATCCAGCCCCAGTGAGCTGCTGCGCGAACGTAGAAGTTGCAGCCTACCATGCTTCTGGCTTTAACGCCGATTTGGAAAATATCCAAATCTTTGAATCTTGTGTTTGTATGAAAGGCTCCACCATGATGCTGTCTCCAGCTAATGTTGTCATGACGATAGCCCGCTTCGAAATTTACTTGCCCCATATTAGCGTTGGCATAGGATGCAGTTGCTCCTACTAAAAACGTCATTAAGAAGGTTATCCACTTTCGCATATTTTTTCCTTGTTAACGTTGAAGTTTACCTTAAAGTTCCACACTTGGCTTTGTTCGCTGAAACACTTGCCTGGCAAGGGACAGCTAATTGTGATTAGTCCTAAATAATATTGCTTCCTAACCACTGTTGCTTGGCCTATCTTGCTTTTAGACTTCAAAAACTAGTTTTGAAGGGAATGAAGATAAGTTAACAACAAAAAATGCATTACTGCAAATCTGTAAACAAAACTCTGCGTAATTCGACGTCACTATCAACCATCTTTTAATTATCTGTCAAAGGTTTTTTTTCGGGAAATTTTTATTATTTTAGCGCCTTGATATTAAGCTATTTATAAAACATAAAAATTTGATTTGCGCTAGAGGTTAGAGTGGAGTTCTGTCAAAAGATTAACGCTTAGTTTAAAATTCCATCTAAATTAACTGTTTTTCAACTTAGCTAGTTTGACAATCCCTCTTCAAAGTGATTATCATCCTAACTATTGCATTTATAGCAGACATAAAAATTAGTTGAATGGTTTGGCAATTAAAAGAAATAGCTCTTTTGACAAAACCGAATTGCCTTATAAAGAATCTTTTGTCTTTTTTGCAAGAAATTGGATAAGCAAATTTTAATTTTCTTATAGCAAAAAGATAAACTAGATTAGTTGGACGGAACTAGCAAGAAACAGGGAAAAAGCTTTTAAAAGAATTGAAGTCAAATCCGAGGGCCTATAGTTATTCTATAGGCTACTCGGATTTTAGTGGACGCCTATTAAGAAGGGATCAGCTTTGTCTGTCCGCCTACATAGCGCTGTAGAACAGAAGGAATGCGAACCGATCCATCCGCCTCTTGGTTATTTTCCAATAAAGCGACCATTAAACGAGAAGTGGCTAGTCCTGAGCCGTTTAAGGTGTGGACAAAATCCAATTTGCCATCTTCTCTGCGGAAGCGAATATTGGAGCGGCGGGCTTGATAATCTGTGCAGTTAGAGACAGAGGAGACTTCATAGTAGCGATTTTGCCCTGGCAGCCAAACTTCGATGTCGACCGTGCGCGCAGAAGCAAAGGACATATCTCCTGTGACAAGCAAGACATTGCGGTAATGGAGTTCTAAACCATGCAAAATTTCTTCGGCGCTGGCCATCATTTGGTCAAAAATTTGCATGCTGTCTTCAGGTTTAGTGAAGCAGAACATTTCTACTTTATTGAATTGATGCATGCGAATCAAGCCGCGTTCCTGCGATCCAGCAGCTCCGGCTTCGCGACGGAAGCAAGGCGTATAAGCGACGTATTTTACCGGCAGCTCCTCTGTAGGGATCACTTCATCCACATGCATGCCATTGAGAGGAACTTCTGCTGTGGGAATTAAATAAAGATGATAATCCTCGTCATTGATCTTGAATTGCTGATTATCGAATTTAGGTAGCTGGCCGGACCCGAACATGATCTCACGGCGCACTAAGAGGGGAGGGATCCACTGCATGAAACCATTTTTAATATGTGTTTCTATCATATATTGAAGCAATGCCCATTCTAGCCGTGCTCCCATTCCTTTATAGACAGGCCATCCTGCTCCTGCTATTTTAGCGCCGCGTTTAAAATCAAAAAGGTGAAGGCGCTCATTGAGCTCCACATGATTTTTAAAGGGAAAATCAAAATGGGGTTTTTGTTTGACTTCTTTGAGGACAACGTTTTCCTTTGGATCTTGAGAAATTTTAATGTCGTCCATGGGAAGGTTAGGAAGTTTAGCTAGTTCATTTGTAAATTGCTCTTCCCATTCTTTAATTTGATGATCTAGGGTATGGATCTCTTCAGCGGAATGCGAAATTTGCGCCATTAACTCGGAAGGGTCTTGTCCACTTCTTTTGAGTTCCCCGATTTTTTGGGAAGCTTCATTGCGCTTAGCCTTAAGCTGTTCAACGCGCGTCTTCCCTTCTCGAATTTGATGATCCAGCTCACAGACCAAAGAGAGGTCTATCTGAGGATCTTTGGTTTTTAGCTGAGCTTCTATAGCCTGGCGGTCTTTGCGAATCAAGCGAATGTCAATCATAAAAGAAACCTTTCTTAAGTCTAATTCCTGTTTAATTATAAAAAACTCTATTCTTTAAAAAAAGGAAATTAAGAAGGAGGAAAGAATTTAAGGCAAAGAAGGATCGATTCTAATAAAAACTTGAATCCATGAATTTGGCGACAGGTTTTATTGCTCCCCTTCTTATTTATTAGCTGCATAGGCCGTCTTTCTTTTATAGGAAATTTTAAAATATCTTAAACCGATGGATCAGGCTAGATTGTGAATTCTTCCTTCTGTATGCTATTTGCTGTTGCATAAAGGAGGTCTTGCGTGCGCTTAAAAAAGCTTGTTCTTATCGGATTCAAATCATTTGCCGAAAAAACAATTTTGCATTTTGACAAGGGGATTACTTGTATTGTCGGTCCCAATGGATGCGGAAAATCGAATATTGCCGATGCTTTTCGCTGGGTTTTAGGGGAACAGTCTGCTAAATCCATGCGCGGCAATAAAATGCCTGATGTTATTTTTGCCGGAACAAGCCAGCGCAAGCCTCTGAATTTCGCCGAGGTGTCCTTGACTTTGACTGAGGTGCAAGGCACTTTGCCAATTGATTATGAAGAAATTACCTTGACGCGGCGCTTGCATCGAAGCGGGGAGTCGGAGTATTTTATTAATGGCAATCCTGTACGCCTCAAAGACGTTCAGAGCTTATTTTTGGATTCCGGAATTGGCCGTAACGCCTTCTCGATTTTCGAGCAGGGAAAATTAGATCAGGTCATCAGTTATACGCCTCTAGAAAGGCGGCATATCTTTGAAGAGGCAGCGGGGATTTTACGCTTCTTGCAACGCAAAAAAGAAGCCCTCAAGAGGCTTGAGCAGGCTGATTTGAATTTCTCACGCGTAAAAGATATCCATCAAGAAGTTGAAAAGCATATTCAAACGCTTCAGGCGCAGGCTGAAAAAGCGCTTGTTTTTAAAGAAAATAAAACCCAGCTGGAAGGATTAGAAAAAGCGGCCTTCGCTCTTCGTTGGAATAGCTTTGACAAAAAAAGAGGCGAAATTGCCGATAAGCAGCTCAAGCAACAGGAATTGTTGAGGGAATGCCAGGAAGAGTCGGTATTGAAGCATAATCAAGGGGAAGAGATTAAGCTTGCCATTCAACTGAATGAGAGAAATTTAAAGGCCAAAAATGAAGAGCTTTTTACAGTACGAAATGAAAAAGAATTGCTTCTACGCGATCAGCAAGCCCAGCAGCAACGCCTGCAGGAGATCCAGCAAAAAGAGAAAAAGGTCAAAAGAGAGCTAGAAGAACTGGCGCTTGCCAAACAGACTCGTGTAAAGGCTCTTCAAGAGATCGAGCAAAAGCAAAAGATGCTGGAGGAAGAATTTAAGGAAATAGAGGCCAAGCTATCGCATCAGCAGGATAAAGTTAAATTTAAAGAAAAAGAAGTCCTTCAGATGCGTCAAGACTTGCAGGCCAAGCATCAGATGCATTTAAAAATTTTGCAGCAGGAAAATCAATTTGTCAGCGATATCAAGCAGGCCGAAGTGCGCTTGGAAAATAATCAAGAAAGAAAAAAGCAGCTGGAAAAACGCAAAAGCGAACTGGTGGAAGAGCTGACGCAGTTGGCTCAAATTCTTCAAGAAAAAAGAAAGCATCTTCAGCAAGTGGCTGCGCTTGTTGATTCCCATAAAGATCGTTTGGATCAATATGAGGAAGAGTTGAAGCTGTCGATTCAAGAAAACGAAACCAGGCAAAAGGAAGCGGAAGGCCTGCGCAGAAAAGTTATGGAAGGAAAGGCTCGTCAAAAAGTTCTCTTGCGTATGCGCGAAGACCATGAGGGCTTTTCTTCCGGAAGTAAGCGACTTTTGCAAGAATCGCAAAATAAATCGAGCCTTTTTTATCAAAAATTACGCCCTCTCTATGAATTCCTTTCTCCTTCTCCTGAAGCGGCAGAGGCTTTAGCAGTTATCTTGCGCCTATATTCTCAAACATTGGTGGTAGACGCTCAAACGGATTTCGAACATTTAATCCAATTTGCTGAAAAAGAAGGGATTCAGGATTACTCTTTGGTTTGCATAGAAATGATAAACAAACTTCAAAGCAATTCCAAAATCGAAAATAAAGGAAGCTTCTTAAAATTCGTAGCTTCTAATCCGCTTGCCGAACATTTTTTGAAGAATGTTGATAGAGTGGCCTCTCATGAAGAAGCCCTCGCTCTTTTGCAAGCGATTGGACAACGCGAAGGATGGAGCGTTCAAGGAGCGTTCATTGATTATCGCGGGGTGTTCTTTAAAGTGAAACCCAGCGAAAACCAAGTCTTTTTGCGTGAATCGGAATTAAAGCAGTTAGAAGAGGAATTGCTCGATAAAGAAGGGCAAGTGGCAGCCTTGGAGCAAAAGTTGCTTCACTTGCAGCAGCGCCGCGCCCAATTGCAAATGGAAAGAGCCGAATTGGATAAAATGCTAAGGCGCGACGAAATGAAGCTCGTAGAGGTTAATTTTGGAGTGCAACGTGCCCTTGGAGACCAAGAAAAGCTCAAAGCTGAACAAGAGCAAAATGAAAAAGATAGGAGCCAGCTCGAACAGCTGATCGATCAACAGGCAGGACTGCTAAAAGACCTGCAAGACAAGCACTTTGTCTTGAGGCAAGAATTAATTCAGCAACAGCAAGAAAGGGATGTCCTTCAAGTGGAATTGGATAAGCAAGAAGGGGCCTTGCGCATCCAATTGCAAGATCAGAAAGAAAAGGGAGAAACCTATCGGCAATTATCGGAAAATAAGCACCAACTTTTGCACCAAGCCCGCTTATTGGAAGTAAAAGAACAAGACCATGAGGCTCACGTGCTGCGCTTGACAGAGGAATTGGAGGAGTCTGGCGATCAGCAAGCCCTTTTGAAGGAAAAGGCTGAACAGCACAAGCAAATTTTTGCAGCGATAGAAAACAGGTTGGCTGAGTCTGCAGAGGGATGCAATGCTTTAGAAAAAGAAAGAGAAACATTAAAGGCTGATCTGGAAGCTCTTGAAAAGGAGTTCTCTTTACACTACGAGAAGGTCAAAAAAGTGGAAAACGATTTGACCCAATTAAAAATCCAAGAAGCCCATATTGCGTCTGCTTTAGAGGCTTTGAGCAGCGAATTATATGAGCGCTATCAATTGACGATTGAAGACATCCTCAAATTTCCTCTTCCCCTAGATAAAACGCTTGAACAGACAGAAAAGCAAATCCGCAGTTTACGGCAGGCCTTGCAGGCGGCAGGGGATGTCAATTTGACCTCGATTGAAGAGTTGGAAAAGCAAAAAGTCCGCTATGATTTTTTAAGCCAGCAGCTGGGCGACATGCAGCACTCTAAAGAGGAACTCTTGCAGATTATCACCCAGTTGGATGGGGAAAGCCGCAAATTGTTTAAAGAGACGTTTGAGGCTATTCGATCCAATTTTAAAAAGAATTTCGAGATCCTGTTCAATGGCGGTGAAGCGGATCTGCAATTTACCGAAACGGATAATATTTTAGAGGCCGGCATCGAAATTAGCGCTAAGCCACCGGGCAAGCAAATGCGCTCAATAAGCTTGCTCTCAGGGGGAGAAAAATGCTTGACGGCTGTTGCTCTTCTATTTGCCATTTTTGAAGTAAAGTCCGCTCCCTTCTGTATCTTGGATGAGATCGATGCTCCTTTGGATGACTCCAACGTGGAGCGCTTTGTCAATGTCGTCAAGCATTTCATCGACCGCTGCCAATTTTTGATTGTCACGCACAATAAACGCACAATGGCGATAGGCGATGTTCTTTTCGGGGTTTCAATGGAGGAAAAAGGCGTTTCAAAGCTGCTTTCGCTCGAATTCGCCCATGAGGCAACGCCGGAAGTGGCAATCGTTTAATATTTGCTTAATGGGGCTTGAAGGGGATGGCTAAAGGAGCCATTTGACGCTTGTCCCGATATTTTTTCATCAAACGGGCAGCCTCGGCTACGCTGCGCACAAGAAGAAGGGGCGCTAGCACATAAAGCGCCGCACTAGCGACAGAGAGCAAGCCCATTTTGATGGAAGAGACAAGGCCTAGCTCAACGGCAATTTTGGCTGCAAGCGCGGCGGAGCTGATGATGACTAAGGACTTTTCCGTCCAATTTCGCCATTGGCTTGGCTGCCAGCCCATGGCATCGAAAGCTTTTTGGGCTACGGCTTGGACGGCTGTCGCTAGAGGAAAAAAAATCCCGCCAGCCTCTGCAATCGTTGCTTGGGAGACTCCGGAATCCTTGGCTAGTTTTCCTACCAGCCAAGCACCCATAAAGCTTTCCAATGGTTTGTTGAAAATTCCCAGGAGCTCCTCTAACGCCTTCGCAAATCCCTCTTGCTGGGAAGAGGAAAAAAAGGCAAATTTATTTAATGCGAGCTTGCTCAGGCCGATATTGAGAAGCTTCATGCCAAACAGATAATATGTCTTCATAGCTCTAAAATGATTTCAAGGTTTTAATTAAAAATCCGAAATATCCTCTTCTTCCTCGCTGAGATCATCGGGATCTGCTATAGCTTGGCGTCTATTAAACAAAGCGTTTGCAAGCTTTTGCTGAAGTTTTTGTATGCTCTCTTCGTGTTCTTGCTTCGTCTCTTTCTCGTTTGTCTCTTTTTTAATTTCTTCTTGTTTGCGCGTTGCTTCGCTTATTTCCTTTTTTTTCTCTGCTTCTTGATCTATTTGCGCTTTGCGGCCTTCCTCTAATGGATCTTCCTTTTTCCCACTATGGTCGCTTTCCTCAACATTTTTGAGATAGACCGACTCAGGCTCTTCCTTGTTAATAGGCGGAGAAGGCTGATCTTCAAATTCATCGACTTCCGCCCTATCTTCCGTGTCTTCTTGATTAGGAACATTCGAAATAGCTTTTATGAGGATATCGCCAATAGTGAGAGTTTCGCTGCTAGGTGGTTTTGTATGAGGCGCCAGTTCGCGTTTTTTCGCATCCTTTAATTTAAAATTGCCTTGACGAATTTGTGCAAGAGTAGAACTCAATCCCGTCTGAGGCGTTTCTGTTTCTTTTACCCCTTCTTCAGGGGGCTGAATGGGTGGCTCGTTTTCCACAGCGAATGTGTTTTTTTCAACAGATTCTTTAACTTGCGCTTTCTCTCCGCTTTCAATCGCTGCTTCCGGAGAGACTTCGTCTTTAGAGGTATCTAACTCTCTTCTTGGCGGCAAGGGGACTGGTTGTTCACCAGAAAGCGGTTTTTCCTCCTCTTGAACGGAATGCTCGTCTTCTCTTGGTGGAAGAGGGGGCGGCTTCTCTTCTTCTTCTTTACCTAATAGCCTTTGGCCAATGAAGTTTTGGATTGCCTGGTAGTGGCCGCTCGTATCTGCCTTCCCTTCTTCATGATGGGGAACGATTTTGTGGTCCCTTAAATCTTTGATCCCTTCGCGATTGATCTGCGCTCCGCTAAATTCATCTTTAAAGAAATCTTTCATGAGCAGCATATAGGCGACTTTGGCAGCTAATTGAGTAAGCGCTGCCTCATCCAAGGGATGATCGGATTGAATGGACGCGAGCTTGACGGAAAAAGCCTTGCCGTTTACTTCAATAATTCCCATTTTTTGTTGAGCATCAGCTTTAACTGTAATGCCCCGTGCTTGTAAACCGGCTAATTCCTGAGAATTAACTAATGAATTAGGATTAATATTCATTAATTCTCCTAATTTGAAAATAATGTCTTGTAATAATTATAGTATAGCATAATTCAAATAAATTTATTATTTAAATTTAATTTGATGGTTAATTGGTCTAATTTGTGTGGAAGCTTTAAATTATTTTCGATTTAGATCGTTCTAAAACCATTAACTGCCTAGATTCGATGGTTCCCTTATCGGATTGCTCCTTTTCTTCAATTATTTTTTATTGGTCACAAATCGTTTCTCTGCGCTACACTTACGCCATTCGTTTGTCTATTAATAACTCACTGAGGTCGTTATGATTATTGGCATTCCAAAAGAAATTAAAAATCACGAATACCGTGTAGGAGCAACTCCCGGTATGGTTCGCTTATTGGTGGAAGCTGGCCATCAAATCCTTGTACAGACACATGCAGGCGATAAAATTGGCTATAATGATGGGATGTTTGCTGCTGCAGGGGCCAAAATTGTGCAATCGGCAGAAGACATTTATAATGCAGAGATGATCATCAAAGTGAAAGAGCCCCAGGCCTCGGAATTTCCCCTCCTGAAAGAAGGGCAAATTTTATTTTGTTATTTACATCTTGCGCCAGATCCTGTTCAAACTAAGCATCTTATCGAAAGAAAAGTCGTGGCAATTGCCTATGAAACCGTGTTAGATAGCCATGGCCGTCTTCCTCTGTTGGTTCCCATGAGTGAAATTGCAGGTCGCATAGCCATTCAAGTTGGCGCGACCAGTTTGCAGCTCAATCATGGCGGAAGGGGAGTGCTATTAGGAGGCGTTCCAGGCGTTTCGCCTGCGCGCGTGGTCGTCATTGGTGGAGGAGTGGTTGGAACAGAGGCTGCCCGCATGGCGTTGGGGTTGGGAGCAGACGTGACTATTTTAGATAGGGATCTTACGCGGTTGCGTGCATTGGATGCTTTGTTTGGTCCCGCCTTAAAAACATTATATTCTTCTCCTCTAGCGATAGAGGAAGCTGTGGCACGGGCGGATTTGGTTATCGGTGCAGTGCTTATTCCTGGCAAAACGGCACCGCGCTTGATTACACGGCAAATGATTCAAAAAATGGCGCCTGGATCTGTGATTGTGGATGTTGCCATTGATCAGGGAGGATGCGCAGAGACTTCTAAGCCGACGACGCATGGGGATCCGACTTATGTTGTCGATGGCGTGCTCCATTACTGTGTGACCAATATGCCGGGGGCATGCGCAAGAACATCTACGCAAGCGTTAACGAATGCGACTAGCGATTATGCGTTAATGATTGCCAATAAAGGGTGGAAAAAAGCGCTGCTCGACCATGTGGGCTTGCGTCACGGATTAAATGTTTGCTATGGTCACGTGACAAATGAATCAGTTGCACATGATTTGGGCTATTCTTACGTTCCCGCCGAGAGTTTATTGGCTTAAACTCGCCTATCTACTAGAATACTTTCTTCAGGTAATTGATTAAGAAGATAAGCCCTGTTAACATGGGCTTATCTTCAAATTTTTTTCAGGTTTAGATTAAAATAAAAGAAGTTTGTTTGTTTGATTTTATCAGCATTTTGAGAAAAATGGCCGCTATTTGAAGCTCAATTCAATTTTATAAAGCAGCTTCGTTTCTCCAGCTCAAAAATGAAATGGATCATATGCGTTATATTATTGGCATAGATTTGGGAACAACCAATAGCTCGGTTGCCTTTATCGATACGGAATCGGCTCATTGGCCGTTGCAATTTTTTTCCATTCCTCAATTGACTGCCTTGGGCAAAGTCGATGCATTGTCCTCGCTGCCTTCCTTTTGCTATTTAGCGGCAGAAGGGGAATGGCCGGCGGGTTCATTGCGCTTACCTTGGAAAGAAGAGACGGCTTTTTTTGTTGGCCAGCTGGCCAAAATACAAGGAGCGCGTGTGCCGACGCGGTTGGTTCAGTCGGCAAAAAGCTGGTTATGCAATGTGGCGGCTAATCGACGTGATAAGATTTTACCGGTTGAAGCGGCTGACCTTTCCCAACGGTTAAGTCCTGTGGAGGCTTCATCCCGCTATTTATCTCATTTAAAGGAAGCGTGGAATGCAACGATTGCCAAGGAGGCCGGAACAGAATTTGAGGAGCAAGACATTCTTCTGACGGTTCCCGCTTCTTTTGATGAAGTGGCTCGTACGCTTACAATTGAAGCGGCGCGCCTGGCCGGCCTTACGCATGTGACTTTATTGGAAGAGCCTCAGGCGGCTTTCTATAGCTGGATTTCCCAGCATGAGAAAAATTGGGAGCAGCAATTTAAGGCAGGCGAAAGCATTCTGGTTTGCGATATAGGAGGAGGAACGACAGACTTCAGTCTCATCGAAGTGCAAGAGAAGAACGGTCAGCTGGGTTTTCAGCGTATGGCTGTTGGAGATCATCTTCTTTTGGGCGGCGATAATATGGACGTTGCTTTGGCGCATTATCTGGAAAACAAGCTGCAGCAGGGCTATCCGGGTCTTGAATCAACTCAATGGCTTCAATTGCAGGCCGAAGCGCGTGCAGCCAAGGAGCATCTCCTTCAACCTCATGTTCAGCTTCACGACTCTTATTCGATTGTTCTACAAGGAACGGGATCTTCCGTCATTAAAGGCAGCTTGGCGACAGCTATTCAAAGACAGGAATTAGAGAACTTGCTCGTACAGGGATTCTTTGGCCATTATCCGCTATCGGAAGCTTTGCAGCTCAAAAAAAGCCGGGGATTTAGGACGGTAGGCCTCCCCTATGAAGATGAGCCTTCCATTGTCAAGCACCTCGCCCACTTTTTGCAGCAGGCCCGTTATTTAGAACCCGGAAAGGCAATCCATTACCTTTTGTTCAATGGCGGAACGATGAAACCAGAGCCTTTCCAGCAGGCGATTGTGCAAGCTCTGGTGGCTTGGTTTCCGCAATCAACCCTCAAGCAACTGGATTCAGCTAGCTTGGATTTAGCAGTCGCACGCGGAGCGGCTTATTATGGAAAGGTCCGCCGCGGAATGGGAATTTCGATAGGCGGAGGGCTGCCGCGCTCTTACTATTTGGAAATGGATATCAAAAATGCCGAGGGGGGGCTGGTCAGAAAAGCTTTAACTTTGCTGCCTAGAGGTGCAGAAGAAGGGCATCACTTTCAGCCCGATCAAATTTTTTCCCTGCGCCCTAATAGGCCTGTTGCTTTCCATTTATTGACTTCCCATGTGCGTTTGTTTGATCGAGAAGGAGAAATAATAGAGATCCAAGAAGAAGAGATGCAGAGGCTTCCTCCTATTCAGACCATTCTACGCTTTGGCCGCAAACAAACTGATCAGGAAGAACAACAAACGATCCCTGTTCGTTTAGGAATTCGGCTAACGGCGGTGGGAACACTGGAATTATGGGTAGAGTCGCAGAAGACCGATCACCGTTGGAATCTAGAGTTTCAGTTGAGATCGGCTTCCGGACAAGACCATAATCTGATGAATAATACGCGCGCTAAGCAACAAGATGAGACTTTTGAGAAAGGATACTTGCAAGAGGCTAGACAGACAGTGGAATCGCTGTTTCAACCCTCTCCCCCCATTAAGCCCAACCAAATTATGGACAAGTTGGAAGAAAGCATCGGAATGACCAGACGGGATTGGGCACCGAGTGTGCTAAGGGAATTATGGGAATCTTTATTAAAATGCGCGCCTCAAAGAAAAATGACGCCGGAGCACGAGGCGCGTTGGTGGAATCTTGCCGGTTTCTTTTTGCGGCCTGGATTCGGCTTTCCTTTAGATGACTTTCGCATTAAAGAGATGTGGAAAATTATTTTAGGGGACTTGAAGAGTGCTAAAAGTCAAGAATGTCAGATTCAAAATTGGATTTGTTTTCGCCGAATTGCAGGCGGCCTAAGTAAAGGACAGCAGGTGCAAATCGCCAGCGAATTGACAGCTTCTTTATTTGATAAGAGAACGGGAAAGCTTGAGGGCGGAAGAAAAGGGGATTCCTATGCTTATTCGGAGAAAATCCGAGCGTTGGCCGCATTGGAAAGGATTGACTTGCCTTTGAAAATTCGGCTGGGAGAGGCTTTGCTTTCTAAAATTGCTCAACAAGAAGCCGATAGCTATGATTTATGGGCACTTGGCCGTATCGGAGCCAGGCATTTGGCTTATGGATCTGTTGGGCAGGTTGTGCCAAAAGACATGTGTGCAAAATGGGTAGAGCAACTTCTTAAAGCCCCTTCTCAAGAAGGGGAATCCTACTTCTTTGCTTTAGAGCAGCTAGCGCGTAAGACAGATCATCGGGAGCTTAACTTGCCCGATGCTTTAATCAACCAAATCATTGAAAAATTTCCGCAGGAAGGATTTCAAAATCGGCTGAAAGATCGAATCTTGACGCCTGCTGAACAAGAACAAGTCTTTGGCGACCGCTTGCCGCCTGGATTAATTCTGGAATTAGTTTAAGAATTTTTAATACACCCTCTAAGAGGGTGTATTAAAACCCATAATGACCTATATTTGAGGTTATTTTTCTTCTAGGGAAAGAATTTGATAGGTCATTAGCGGTTTAATATGCCTTCTAAAAGCAAGTTTGCCAACGGTTCAATTGAAAATTTATGATACAACTGCCTTCTTATTTAAAAGCCTATCGCCAAGACGCCCAAAAATCCCTAGCACAAAAGCTCGTTAAGGATATTGAGTTTTCCGGCCCTACCTATCAGGTATTAGTGCAAGACTTGCATAGCCATAAAAATTATTGGGTTTTCTTGCAATTAGAAGGAAGCGGGCAGATCAAGGATATTTTCTGTTCTTGCGAAGAGGGGCATGAAAGATGCCTGCATCAGGCCGTTGCCTATTTAAGTTTATTTGATAACTATTCGCTTCCGCTCCATCAGCGCTTTGCCCGCTCTTTGTGGGATCATCTTTGCCGCTTATATGAAGACCGCTTGGGTGACGACTCGTCCATCCTGCTCAATTTAGGGCCCGGTCATTATGTTTTTCAAACAAACTTGGACAAGATCGTCTTCTCTGTAAAAGCTTGCACTCCAACTGCTATTGAATTTTTAAGCAAGCTGCTTTGCCGCCGCTCTCAAGAGACTGAAGAGACATCGTTGAAATTTTCTAATTTATCGGCAGAAGACATTTTGCTATGGCGTGAAGGGCGTCCCAATCCTCAATTGCGCTACGATCTTTCTTATTGGAGCGATCTTGCCAAGTGGCTGATGCGCTTGCAAGAGGAGCAGCAGCCTTATCAGATTTCCTTCCAGTACTCGAAAAGGAAGCTGCCTAATTGGATTCAAATTGACTTTGAAGATGTCCATATTGGATTTTATTTATCGGAAGCAAATCTTCCGCTTATTATTCCATCCCTTAAAACAGTTAAGGGTCCTCTTGCCATCCGCAATACTTACAATCAAGGCATTGAACGCATTTATTACGATCGCGCAGAAGGCGTCTTGCACATTGAATCCGCGCCCCCTGAAAAGACGCCTAAAGCGAGAAAGAAAAAGAAGGAGGAGGAAGGGGAAATTCAAATAGAAGGCTGGACCTTTGTTCCAGAAGAAGGATTTTATACGGATGAACCGCACATCCTTCTTCAGACGCCTGATTTGGCAGGTGAAGATCTGTCTATAGCCTTGACGGAACATGGCCGCTTTATCGCAACGCTTTTAGATGATTGCACGATTCATCGCAATCCCCAGATGCTGTCTTATAAGCTTGCCTTTGATTCTTATTGGAATTTGCATGTTCAGGCTTACTTGTTTGAAGAGGGGGATCTCAGCGCCGATCACTCACAGCTTATCGGTGACTGGGCTTATTTGGACGGAGATGGATTTTATCCAATTGAAGGAAAGCGATTTGATGAGGCCGAAATGATCGTGCCCATTTATCAAGTGGCGGACTTTGTAACCCAAAATCGGGCGTGGTTGAATGCGCAAGAAGGCTTCCATACGCATGTGAGAAGTATTGAATATCAATTGACCTATCATATCAGCGAAAATAATCGGTTAACATTTTCTCGCACGCTCGCCAAGGCTAAAGAACAGGCGCGCATGCAAGACTTTGGAGCATGGGTTTATCTGGAAGGATATGGATTTTATGCTAAGGCAGCCGGATCGTTTGGCCATCTTTTAAAACCGGGCGTCTCTCTTAGTGCCGAACAAATTCCCTTATTTATCCGCATGAACCGGGATGAATTGGCTTTGATCCCCCAGTTTTTTACGGAAAAATGCCCAATTGCACAAACAGGACTTCGCGTTGAATTGGCAGATAAGCATTTAATCCAGATTTTTCCTCACTATGATGTGCTTTCCGAGTATGCCGGGCAGGATGTACGATTGTTCGATGATTTTGTTTACTTAGAAGGAGAAGGATTTCATGAGTTGCCTATAGAGCTTCGCCTTCCAGAAAAATATCGCTATCCAACCGAGGTGGAAGGGGAAGAATTAGATCTTTTTTTAAGCTACGAAATCAATGAAATTAAAAAATATATCACTTATCTGGATCCGCGCTTAGTCCGTCCGCAAAGTCTCACCTTAATGACAGAGGGAATTGAACAAGCAAAAGATAAAGGAAGGGGATGGTATTGGTTCAACTTATTCTATCAAACAGAAGCCGGCCAAATTTCCCTCTTCGCTTTGCGCCAAGCGCTCAATAAAAAACGACAGCACTTTGCCTTCTTTGAGGCGGGACTCCTTGATTTGCACAGCAAACGCTTTGACTGGATTAGGCGTCTTGGCAAAGACCGCTTTGACAAAGAGAAAAATGCGATTTTGCTATCGGCTTTGGAGTTTATGCGCTTAAATGCGTTTGACTCTGTTTATCTGACGAAAGGGGAAGAACTAAGGCATCGAAAGAGCCAGGAGTATTTTGATGAATTGACTCAATTGCATACGCCCGAAGTCCCTGATATCGGCGGCTTAGTCAGTCATTTACGGCCTTATCAAGAATTGGGCGTCCATTGGCTGTGGTTTTTGTATTCCCAGCAATTGTCCGGATTACTATGCGATGACATGGGATTGGGTAAAACGCACCAAGCAATGGCGCTTGTGGCCAGCGTTTCTAATCTCTTTCAATCTTATGCAGAAGGCAGCCAGCACCATTTCTTAGTCGTTTGCCCGACCTCGGTGATTTATCATTGGCAGGAAAAGCTCCATCATTTCTTGCCCAAGCTGCGCGTTTGCACCTTTTATGGGACCAAGCGCAGCCTGGAAGAATTTCATCAGCAATACGATGTCCTTTTGACCTCTTATGGCATTTTGCGCAATGAGAAGGAGCTGCTGTCCAAGGTCTCATTCGAAGTGGCCATCTTTGACGAGATCCAAGTAGCCAAAAACCAATTCAGCCAAGTCTATGCAGCGCTGAGAGGCGTAAAGGCTAAAATGAAGCTAGGCTTGACCGGTACGCCCATTGAGAATCATTTGCGCGAGTTGAAATCCCTTTTCGATATTGTTCTGCCTTCTTATATGCCAAATGAGACGGACTACCGCGACTTCTTCATTAAACCAATCGAGAAGGAGCATAATCCCCATCGGAAAGATCTGCTCAATCGCTTGATCAAGCCCTTTACACTTAGACGAAAAAAAGAAGATGTATTGACAGACCTGCCGGAAAAGATAGAAGAAATTGCTTATTGCGATCTTTCCCCTTATCAGCACCAGCTCTACTCCGAAGTACTGGAACAGAGACGGCGGCATTTGGTCGAAGAACTGAAAAACGAGCAGACATCCATTCCTTATTTACATATATTTGCCCTCCTTTCCAGCTTGAAGCAAATCTGCGATCATCCAGCTGTGTATTTTAAGAAGCCTGAGGATTATGCAAAATATACATCGGGCAAATGGGAGTTGTTCTTGGAGCTCTTGCGCGAAGCCAGAGAAAGCCGACAGAAAGTCGTCATTTTTTCTCAATATTTAGGCATGTTAGATATTATAGAACACTATTTGAGCGATCAAGGAATTGGCTTTGCGGCTTTAAGAGGAGCGACACAGCACCGCAAGGAGCAATTGCAACGCTTTAACCAGGATCCGGAATGCGAGGTCTTTGTCGGCTCCTTGCAGGCCGCAGGATTGGGCGTGGACTTAACTGCCGGATCTGTTGTCATTCACTATGATCGCTGGTGGAATGCAGCGCGTGAAAATCAAGCGACCGACCGCGTTCACCGCATCGGGCAAGTTCGCGGCGTACAGGTCTTTAAACTCGTGACTAAATCGACATTCGAAGAAAAAATCGATGCCATGATTGCCCGCAAAGGCCAATTAATGGAAGATGTCGTTGGAGTCGACGACCAAAATACGCTTAAGAAGTTTACAAGAGCAGAGCTTTTAGATTTGCTCGAATTGACAGAAACGGAAGAAGAGCATCCAACCGTATCGGATATCGATTGATAAGCCCACTTCTCGCTAAGGGAAAAGAACTCGAATCTCTAGGTCATTAGCGGTTTTAAGAAATCCTCTAAGCCGCTAAACCCTCCTTTGCATTGGCATCCAAGTTGACTCAATTATCGGATGGTGTATAACTGCCATTGAGCTGGATCACTTGATGTGTCATCCTTTTATATGAAGCATACCTTTCAAAGAGTGAAAAAGCTGCTGGCAATAAGAATCAAGGATGTAAAAGGGTAAAGCTAATAACCTCCAAATTCAGGTTATCAAAATAACTTCCAGACTATCTGCTCTTCAATATTTCCTTCTCTTTCCTAATTAATAACCTCCATCTAAATTAAATTATTTTAGTTAATTTGTTTAATTTGAAATATATTTGTTTGTTTCTTTTTATTTTCTTTATTTTATTTTAACTAAATATTCTTATTATTTTAATTTGTGTTTATCTTTAAATTTTAACTTTAATAAGTTTAGTTGCCATATGAATGATATTCAATTTTTTTCTTTTTCATCTCAGAATCCATTTATCCCTCCGCATTTAGTGGAGAATTCTTCCCATTCAGATTACGACGAAGAGTTAGCTCAAATGTCGGATTACGAAGATGGATTGGATCAAACAATGGTTAAGTTTGCCCGCTCTATTTTAGCCTCTTCTCAAGAATCGAGTTCGCTTAGGGATGAAGAGATGGCTTTTGAAGGGGATCGGCAGATTTCTTGGATGGTAGAAAAATCGGCTTCACAACGCGCAAGTGACGGAAATTGTGAAAATGCCTCTAGATCAGCATCCGTTTATATGGGATATGACGATGAGAGTTTTGATTTATCTTCTTCTTTAGCAACAAGGGCATTATTCTTGTCAGATCAAACAAGTGAAGGACAAGAAAAGACGGGAGATTCTCTTTATCGGAGATTGTGGTTGGAAGCGGAGAAGTCCCGACGCTATCATCTTCTTCCTTTAAATCAGAAGGGCAGCTCTTTTTTGCTTTTTTCTCCTAATGGACGAGCCTATTATAGTCAGCAACTAGTAGGCGAGGGGGGATTTAAGTGCACTTATGCGGTTCAAGAAGTCGCCGTCAATTATCATTTTTTGTCTAAGTTGCCGCCGTCCAGGGCTGTCTCTCTTTCGAAAAAACCGTTAAAGCAGCAGGTTAAGGGCGTTCAAACCAATTCTGTAGATACAAATCAGTTAGAGAATCCAAGTACAAATGAAGCAAAGATTCTCGCTTATCTTAAGTATCAAAGCCTAAGCAAGAATTTATCGCATGTTAATCTTTCTGATGAGGAGTTTCGCTTTTATTATAGAACAGGCCATACCGAACTGGAGGGAGAAAGCGTAGACAGGTCGGCTCCAAAGTGCGATTTTTTAAGGCAGAGCTATGAAGGCAGTTTTGCCGAGCTATTTAACGGGAATATCAACGAGTTAATTGGATCTCAATCCGCTATTATGTTGACCGAAGAGAATCGGTTAACGCTTATTTGCGGGATCGCTAAAGGAGTTGCTCAGCTGCATGCTGTAGGCGTTATCCATCGGGATATCAAACCGGATAACGTTCTATATGTGATGACTTATCCAATCCAAGACATTGTAAAGGTAAAAATCACGGACTTTGGCCACAGCTCTCTAATGGATCTTCAAAATAGACATGCCATGTGCTCTCCGCACGTTCTATATATGGATCCGTCTTGGCACCAGATCCAAGGATGGAAAAATACTTTCTCACCAGCTTCGGATGTTTATCAGTTAGGCTTAATCGCCTTTCAGATTCTGCTAAACTATTCCATGCAGGATTTGGAAGCTCTCTTCCAGGATTTTGCAGGGGAAAAAGATTTTACAGCCGCTATTGGCTATGCCCATAATGGAAAGCACGCGGCTTGCTTGGCGTGGAAGCAGCAGCCGGAAACTTGGAAGGCTCTAGAAGAGGAAATTGCAGATGGCGAAGTAAAGCACATGATTTTAAGTATGTTGAGTCTTTCTCAAGATTTACGGCCTTCAGCGGATCAAGTGGTCAAATTTTTTGAGCGCAAGCTAGCAGACTTAGAGGAAAAGGGATCAATTTATCGGGAAACGAGCATATTTAACGAAGATTAAGGAAAATAGCCCTGGGGTTCGGCTACGCCTATACCCGCGGCTACTGCCCATGCGTCACTCGTGTGGCTTACTTAGTTAGAAGTAAGGGGCGCTTCTCCTAAACTTTCCAGGTATTTTAAGCAATTAACCGCATGATAGACATGGCGGGCGATCTCATCGAATCTGACACTCAGCAGAGGGTGAGAATCGGGAACCGGGGAAGCAAAATAAAAGGTCGCATTCTTAATTCGAGTGACGAGCTCTTCCCTAGAGGCTTTTTTTCCTTTCGATAGAACTGTAAAGCGCAATTGATCGGTCAAGCGTATATAGGGTTGCTCGGCGAGGGCGAAAATAGCCTGAGGCTCGTTCTCTTTATAGAAAGACATCCAGTCCTCGACAGTTGTTTCCGCAGTGGCGCGATGGCCGCAGCTGTCGCGATAAGAGTAGCCGATTCGTGTTGATTTAATTCCAATGACCTTTTCTCTTAGGGACATTTGAATTTCTGGTGGCTCTAGGCAAATTAAGCATTCCCATAAACATCTAAAAGCGTTGGCTTCAGTCGCTTGTTTTGAGTCATTAAAAACGTCATTCCAAAAGCTTTTGTCAGCCTCTTCCAATCTTTCCATCTTGCTTTTAAGGTACACAAGTTCTTCAGGAATCAGTGCGCGATTAGATCCCAGCAAGAAAATGTGATCGGTCACTTGAAGCGTATTTCTTAAATAGTGCAATGTCTCTCTTATCCGTTTCTCCATGCGTTCTGTCCGCGCTCCAAAGAGTAAGCAATGATTGACTATCATTTGACGATCAAGAGAGAGAGGGTGCACAAAACCCAATCGTTCCAACAGCTGTTCTAATTCCTGGCGGTGTTGCCGTTTAGTGGAATTATCTTCCAAATGCCATCTTTCCGTTCCCTCTTTGCGCATTAAGCCGCCAGTCTCTCCTTGGGGCTGCTGGAGAATGGTGTTAAGTTCATAAAGAGATTCAATTGTTAAAACATTTGGATTTAATTCTTTCAATTCGACAAGTAATCTTAAAAGTTCTTGAAAGGGAGGGGAGAGTGTAAGGCATTGATTGGCGGAATTATAATGGAATAAGTGGGATTGGCCTAAAATAAAACTGGGATTAAGCTCCATTACTTTTATGGCTGTAGAAGATAGGGGATAAGCGACAGACAAGAATTGAGCTTGCTCATAATTTTCTTGGGGACATGAGGCTATCATTTGAACGTGCATGAATTATCTTTTCCTTTTTATCAATTGATAGACGGGGCTCTGTTTCTTCTTTTCGTTCTTCCTCTTCTTCGATCTTAGCTAGAAGGTGGGCAAACACCTCCTCAACGAGCCCTTCGAATAATTTCACATGCTTTTGATAATCCGGCCACAGATAGGTTTCCATGAGAGAAGGGCTTGTTTTGACCATGCTCGTTGTCCGTTTTTGGCCTTTATAGCGATACGGCGCCAGTCCATATTTTTGGCAAAGCGCCATAAAGAGCTTCTTTTTCCATATATTTTGATGAGAAATTTTAAACTCTACCGGAAGCTGATCCTGCCGCTCTAAAAGGCGCTGCTTTGCCAATTGAGCCGCTTGACGCTCGCCTTCTGAAGTGGTCCGTGCAATCAGCGCCTCAATTTTTGCAATTTTTTCTGCTAGCCCTGCCATTGGATGAATGCGCTTATTCCTTATCGCTTAAATCTTCTTCATTTTCAAAGAAATAATCTTCGCTTTCCGAATCTTCGGAATAATCCTCGCTGTGCTCTTCAGCTGTATAGGCAAAGCCTTCTTCTTCTTCTGGCTCTCGCTCCTGTCCGAAATCGGCAGGATCTGTTGAACGGGCAGCAGGCTTTTCGCGCTTTTCTTTGCCTTTCAAATACATCAAAATGGGAACGCCCGTAAAGGCATACGTTTCCCTAAATTGATTATACAAGTACTTTTTATACGTTTCCGTCATCAAAGCGGGATAATTGACAAACAAGATAAATTTGGGCGGTTGGACATCTACTTGCGCCATATAATAAATGCGAAGGCGTTTGCCTGTGATCATAGGAGGATGATTTTTTTGAAGCGCGGATCCAATAAATTTATTAAGCTGGTGTGTCGTAATGCGCTTAAGAGAGTTATGGTAGACTTCTTGGATAAGGGGGAAAATTTTATCGACATTGCGTCCGGTTTTCGCCGAAGTGAAAATTTTGGGGCAATGCTTGAGAAAAGGAACTTCTTCCTCAATGCTTTTTAAACAATGCTCCATGCGGAAACCTTTAACCAGATCCCATTTGTTGAGCAAAATAATGCAGCCTTTACCCGCTTCTTCAATCGTATTGGCAATTTTTTTGTCTTGCGCCGTCATGCCCTCTTGTACATCTAAAATCAGGATGCAGAGATCCGCCCTTTCAATAGCCCGCTCTGTTCGGATGGCTGCAAATTTATCCACCACCTCATGCTCGGCCTTTTTGCGCCGAATGCCTGCTGTGTCAATAAAAGTATATAGATGGCCATCCTGAGTAAAAGAAATATCGATGCTGTCTCGAGTTGTACCAGGAATGGGACTGACAATGCAGCGCTCTTCATCAAGCAAATAATTGACTAATGACGATTTGCCGACATTCGGACGGCCGACAATGGCTACCTTAATGGAAGAAGAATCAGGTTCTGGCTCGGTTTCATGAGGAACATTCTCAAATGCTGCTTCGAGCAATTCCGCTATCTGCCATCCTTGTGAAGCGGAAACAGGGATCAAGCGGCTAATGCCTAAGGAGTGGAATTGATGCATAAGAGGAAGCTGCTGCATGTTATCAATTTTATTGACTGCTAAGCAGACAGGCTTATTCGTTTTTAATAAAATTTTGGATACTTCTTTATCTAGTTCAGTTATGCCTATCTGCGCATCGACAACTTGAATAATTGTATCCGCTTCTTCAATGGCAATCTCTGCCTGCCGTTTGATTTCCTCATTGAATAAAACTTTGGAACGAGAATTAATTCCTCCCGTATCGATCACTTGGAAGTGAAAGCCAAATAATTCGCTCTCTGCATAAAGGCGATCGCGGGTAACTCCTTCCGCTTCATCTACAATGGCAATTTTTTGTTTACAAATGCGGTTAAAAAGAGCTGATTTGCCTACGTTGGGTCTGCCGACAATAGCTAATTTAGGTAAATGCGTCATGGCTAGTCCTTTTTCTATGACAGGAGGGTAAGTCTACAGTTTTTCTAATATGCCTTAGCAATTTAGATAATTTAATAGACTATCGTCGAATTCATAATGGCTAAAGTTCAAATTCTTAAAGTAATCTTGAATATAGACAATTAGCAATTCGGCGGCAGTCTCTAAAGTTGCCAACACCCTCGAAAAATTTTTCTTCCGAATGGAAAATTTTAAATAAAAAACGATTAAAAATATATGTTTTTTTAATTTATTGTTTAGAAATAATTCTTAAAAGAATTATAATCAAGCGCGAGTGCTTTTTTTTATCTATAGAATTGAATGCAAAGATTTAATGATATTATTAAATTCTTCACATCCTTTCATTGGATGGAGCTCACTTTGAGAGGGCGTATTAAAACCGCTGATGATCTAGATTCGCGTTCTTTTTTCCTGGGACAGGATCCGCGTAAGGGAGAAAATAATCTTAAATATAGGTTATTATGACTTTAAGAAATCCTCTTAGAACTTCGATCCCTTTAGCTATTTAATTATTGCAAGAAGTAGGATATAAAAAAATACGTTCATATTCATAATGAACTTATCAGAATTTATTTCTTAATTCCAAGTTTTACTGTTTAAATCTGCATTATTATGTCACATACGGCTCATCAAGACGACATTTCGTTAACTTGTTTTAAAAAAGACTTTGAGAAGTATTCTTGGGAAGCTTTTCGCTTGGACATGCTCTCCGGCCTTTCCGTATCTATGTTAACTGTTCCTCAGGCAATGGCTTATGCGCTGGTTGCCGGCCTGCCTGTTTCTTGCGGAATTTTTGCCTCTATATTCTCTGCCATCATTGTCGCTATTTTTGGCTCTTCCCGCCATTTAATTGTAGGGCCGAGTAATGCCATTGCCATTCTCATTCAAGGAGGGATTTCATCAATCTTATTTACTTATTATCGCGATGTAACCGGTCCAGAAAGGGAAGAGCTTGTTTTGCAAATTTTGACCCAATTGATGCTGCTGGTGGGAGCTATTCAAATCTTAGCGGCTTTTTTTAAATTAGGGCGTCTGACTCATTTTGTGAGCCATACGGTGATTGTGGGCTATATTTCTGGGGTGGCCCTGGCTTTGATCATCAACCAAACATTTCCTCTTTTGGGAATGCAAGTGCCTTCGACTGTTTCTTCTTTGTATGAAAGAAGCGCGTATATTTTGATGCACTTAAATTTGGCGGATTGGCCGACGGCCTTGATTGGCGTCACATGCCTTTCAATACTGATTTTATTAAGGCGGATTGATCGCAAGATGCCTAGCGGAGCGATTATGCTGGCAATTGTCGCCGTCATTGCCTATTTTACCGGTTATTTTTTCAACTATTTTGTGGCGCATGATTATCAATTTCTTGATTGGGAAAAGATTGAAGCGCTTTCTCAGAACATTGCTGTTGTAGGGGATACCAAAGGAGATGGATTGCTTCCTCATTGGAGCTGGCCTTATTTTAATACGGGGATTATGAATAATTTGCTTCCCGTGGCTTTTGCCGTCGCCTTGCTTAGTGTCATGGAGTCCACATCCGCATCTAAAGCCATTGCAGCCAGCTCAGGACAGCGCTTATCGACTAATCAGGAAATTTTCGGCGTTGGAATGGGAAATTTCTTTTCTTCTTTTATTGCCGCTATGCCCGTCTCCGGAAGCCCATCGCGTAGTTCGCTTAGCTATGAAAATGGGGCCAAAACGCGTTTAGCTGCCATCTTTCATTCTCTCTTTGTAGCTGTCATTTTATTTGCTTTCGGATTTTTGATCCGGCATATCCCTGTCACTGCCTTTGCCGCCCTTCTAATTGTTTCAGCTAGCAATATTGTTAATTTTAAACAGCTTTTCTTATGCCTAAAAGCCACGCGATCCGATGCTTTTGTCCTGGTTTTAACGATTTTATCTTGCATCTTTTTTAGCTTGGATATTGCGTTCTATATTGGTGTGGTCATCTCGATTTCCCTTTATTTGAAGAAAGCCGCCATCCCTCAGCTGGTTGAATTCACAGTAGATGAATCAGGCAGTTTGCATAGCATTGACCATCTGCATCAGCATGAGCCAAGGAAAATTCGCTTTATCAAAGTTGAGGGAGAACTCTTTTTTGGCGCTGCCGATCTCTTTCAATCGGCTCTTAAGTCAATTACGGAAGATGATACGACAACGCGCGTGATCATTTTGCAGCTTAAGAATGCGAGAGATATCGATGCCACGGCTTGTTTAGCGCTTCAGCAGCTCTATAATTATTTAAAGAGCTCGGGACGCCATTTAATCGGTTGCGGCCTGACCCATCAAATATGGGATGTTCTGAGCGATTCAGGCATGATTGATATTATGGGAAAAAATAATTTATTTATTTTTGATGAACGCCATCCACAATTATCCGTGCAAAAGGCTTTTATGAGGGCGCATGAATTATTGCGCTTAGAAGGTGCCAAGGCAGCTGAAATGGCTGCGGCTGCTTCTCCTACTCTTGCATTAACTCCTGCTCTACCTGTCGTTCAAGACGCCCATTCTTCGCCAAAGGAGAATTTGACGCCTGCCTTAGCGGAGGGTAAATGAAGGAAGGCGGCAGCAAGATTATCGTCTTCCATCCCTTCCTAACCTGAGTGTGGCGTTTCTCAAATCCTAGTTGCAATGAATGCGCTGCAAGGAAATGAGAAGATTTTCATGGGAATGAGCAGGCTGTAGTCCGCTTTTGAAGATCAGGGGACGGGATCCCATTTTGTTAGGCGGCCTCTTTCATCGAGAATTTTTCGATACACCCATTCTTCACTGTTTTCCCTCATCAGCCGATCGCACCCCATGACATAACCTTGGAAGAAGCCATATTTGCGCATGGCTTCCAGCGTGTATTGTGAACTGCTGGGAATAAAATGGCTTCTTGGTCCATCTGCAGGGGAGATCACGTCTTGATGAAAGCGGATGGCTTTTTCTCCGAAATAAGCGAGCAATGAAGGGGAGCTAGGCTGACAAGCGGCGGGCGGAGGAAGAGCCAGATCCGCGTCTTTCCCCCAAGGATTGGCGAGCAGTAAGCTATTCGTAAAGATAAATAATCCAAAAAAAACAAACAAAAACATTTTAAACATATTAAAAGCTAGTCTCAAACATCAAAACTGGAAAGAGGCGGTGGTCGGTTAGAATCTTTTTAGAAACACCTTCATAAAGGCGATTATTGAATTCTTCCGCCTCAATGCGCGCTCCATTCATTCCTCCGTAGTACCATCCCATTTCTAAACTAGCAGTAATCAGGCCGGCAGCCGGATAGCCATGCCGGAAGAATTGATAAGCGGCCGCTGTGAACAAGGCATTGATAATAAAAGAGGTCACGGCCGCTTTGCGCTGTCCCACATAATAATATCCAGCTCCCGGTAGAATCGCATTTAAGTATTTGGCCTTGGTGGGAGATTTGGCATATTGATAATAGAGATCTAAGTCCGGCTGCATGGTTTGAAAATCGCGGTGCCCGCAAACCTCGGCCTGCGCTTCCTCAATTTGGCCTTTTTTAAGGTGCCAGAAAAGGGATAGATCCATTGCCGTTTCGGGTGAGCATTTGTTAATCACTTCCCATATGCACTCCGCTTTTTCCTCTTGCTGCGTTTGCTGGTAGCATTCGTAAAGAATGAGCAGCAAATTGTTAAAAGCAGGGAAAAGGGGATTGACTTGAATCAGATCGCTTGCTTCAAAAATGTTGATGGCTTCTTGATACTTATGTCCCAAGTAGTAGCAGAGGATCATGTCATAGTCCAGCTGCAAACGCCTTTCTATCGCTTGATCAGGAATAAGGATAAGCGCTCTTTTATAGCAAGTAATGGCACGGTAAAAATCCCATTCGCGGGCAAATGCATCTCCCATGAGCAGCTCTCGGGCCCATTCTTGCTGTTTTTCTTCTTCGGATAAAGGAGAAAAAGCAGAGGGCAGCTCGCTGATGCGTTGGGGAGGAGGGGTGTAGATAATTACCGGATCCATTTTGCTTTGAACGGGCTGGCAGCTTGTTCCTGCAAAAGCCAGCCCACCGATCAAGAGCACATGAATGAAGCGCTTGCCAAGATCCAATTTCAAGGTCATTTTATTCTACAGCCAATTTCATCGGGATCTGTTGGTCTAATGCTCATGAAATCTAGAGCTTCATCGATTTCATAGTTCCAGCTTCTTCTAAACTTGCACTTTTCTTGGAATACGTCCTGCTGGCGTTTGGTTAGGTTTTCTAGATCTTCTTCTGTATCAACAATTAGAGGACGGATGAAGATCATCAAATTGCGCTTGCTATCCGCATTTCCTTTCTGCTTGGAAACGCCGCCAATCAAGGGAATCCCTCCCAGGCAAGGAATCTGGTTAAGGGTTCTCGATTCTGTACCCGAGATCATTCCGCTCAAAATGACAAAGAAGCCATTTGGAACGTGAATTCTCGTTGTAGTTCGCGTTTTGGAAAGGACGGGAACGAGGTTGACATCTGTCGCAGCGGCGTTGGCTGAGGTGGCATTGGCAGCTCCGCTGTCATTGGTCACTTCCTCGATAATGTCAAGCGTAATGATATCGTTATTTCCAATTAAAGGCGTGACGCGTAGCGTCGTTCCCACGTCGATGAATTGGAAGTTGTTTGTAATAACTGTTCCCAGATCATTTGCAATGGACTGCGTCTTATAGCGGTCGGTCGAACCCACAAATACTTCGGCTGTATTGTTGTCCTCAGTCACAATTTTAGGGTTCATGATAATATTGACTTTTGTATCCGTATGCAAGGCATGGACCAAAGCGCCGATAGTATTAAAATGCAAACCATTGTGAGTCAGATGGCGGCCGATGACGCCCAAAGTGAATCCTTGGGCCCCGAATAATCCAGTCGATGTTGGCCCCGTGAAGGTTTGGGCGGTATTAGTCGCCGTAGTCGCTGCCGCTCCTGCATTTGTTCCTGAATCCAGGTTGCTTGCCAGAGTTGTGTTTCCGCTGACAAAAGCCTCGCCACCCGCTGTATTGCCTCCTCCGAAACGCTGTCCCCAGTCAACGCTATAGGTTAAAGAGTCTTGAATAGACGTATCCAAGATTAGCATTTCGATGAACACTTGCCTGAGAGGCGTGTCAATTTCCAAGATCAATTCTTTGATCCTTTCAAGTGCGCTCACCGTTCCAGTAAAAATTAAGGAATTGGAGGCTTCAAGCCATTGGCTGCTAAGAATGGCTGCTACAAGATCGGCGTTGGCCGTTCCGCTTGCCGCCAAACTGTCAGCAATGCGCCTCAAGGCGATTTCAATTTGGTCTCCACGGCGATACTTTAGTTTATATAGGAAGAACAGCGTACGCTCAATGTGCCCGGCAGGCAGTTCCTGATTCCAACGCGGAGCGACGGAAATTCCGCCTGGTATGAACTCGCGGCCCTCTTCGAACATGGCGCTCGGCGGGGCTTGGCGGCCTTCTACTCCAATTCCTCCAGGGCCTAAGGGAAGGCTAGGAGGAAGACTCGGATTGTAAGTGGGCGAGCCTGGTATGTTAAGAGTGCCGGGAGCTTGAGTCGTCGGACCTATCGGATAACTGCTGGGAAGGGCCGGATTGTAAGTTGGGGTGCCAGGAACATTAATTCCGCCTGCTCCTCCTGGAACATTAGGAATTCCTATCATTCCGGCTCCTCCCGGCCCACCGGGCACACCTCCTGCTCCAGGGCCGCCTGGACCACCCAGTCCACCCAGTCCACCCGGCCCTACGCCAGGACCTGCTCCGCCTGGACCCGCTCCTGGTCCTCCCGCTCCTCCGGCGCCTCCGCCCAAAGTTCCGGGAGCCATAGCGCCTCCAGGACCTGCCTCTTGTTGTAATCTCAGCTTTTCTAAGCTTAAAATTTTTGTCCGCCCTTCATTGATATCGAGATTTTCCAAAATCGCAAGCGCTTTTTCTACGATGAAAGGGTTGGAAACAATATAAATGCTATTGGTTGCTGAATGCGGCACAAGCACAAAGGGATTGCCTTGCGCAATAGGTTGCAAAATTTTGGCAGCCAGATCGACTAACGAGGTGACAAAGGCATTGCGTACCACATATTGGCCTACCGTCACTCCGCTATTAGGCGCATCCAGACTGGCGATGAGCTGAGCAATCTTATTAACGTTGACCGCAATATCGGTAATGATAAGGTTATTGGAATCCCTTAAAATTTCTACTAAGGCATCGTCTGAAAGCAAAGGCTTGATAATTTCACTTGCCTTCCCGGGATCCAGCGTATTGAGCCTGAAAACGCGAGTAACAAGTTCTGAATCTCTCGGAGAAGAAGGCTCTGTGCCATCGACAACAATACGAGCAGGTGCTCGAATGCGAGGATTGCGGTGAATGATAATGTTATTGCCTTGCTCAATGATTAATAAATCGCGAATCCTCAATTCTTGCAAAAGAGCTGCCATCAAATTATCTATCGAAGTGGGCTCTTCGGAAATAATCGTTACATTAAATTGCAGGTCCTCTTCATCAAAAATAAAATTCCGGTTTGAAATGCGGCTGATGAAACGGATATATTCAATCATAGCCACATTATTAAAATTAATCGTTGGTCCTTGCGGAGAAGCTGCGTCTGCAGGATGGGGATCCGGATCGGTTGGGGTAACAATTGTTGGCCGGGCTGCAGCGCGAGCCGGGTGGGCAGGAGCTGGAATCGGGGCCCGCGGGGGTAAAAGAGGGGCTTCCGGAAGGGCTGTTTGGGCGACAACCGAATCACTTTTCTGTTCTTCCTCTTTTTCTATCGCTAATGAAAGGGATTGTTTATCTAAAGCCTTGGAAGCAACTGTTGAACCGGAGGATTGCTTAGGCTCTAAAATAGTCTTATCAGAAAGAGGGACTTGCTTTAAAGAACCCTTATCGACAACTGTTTCAGCAATAATGGATTTAGAGGAAGAGCTAGGGATCGGGTCGACTAAGCCTACTTCAGGCGCTGTAATGGTTTTCTTCCCCACTATATTCAACGCTTTATCACCGGACGGAAGGGGCACTTTGTCGGTTGAAGGAGCAGGGGATTTTTTGATAATTTTAATATTCCCTTTTCCCTGATTTAAATTTAATTTCTTTTCTTCTGTTTTGAGGTCTTCCGCACTCTTCTGATCGTCTTTAAGTTCGGAAGCGGATTTAATTTGGGCCTCTTCGCCTGCTTTGCCTGTCAATTTCGTATCTAAAGAATTTGCTTCGGAAGACTTTACCTCGCTTTGAGAAGCAGGATGAGTAAAATCAGTTGTGACGGGAACAGGGGTAATCCATTTTTTTTGCTGCTCAACAGGCGGTTCCGTCTGAGTTGTATTCCAATCAAAGCGCTTTTCTTCAAATGGATAAGATTGCCCTTGGCTGGATATATCCGAGCTGGATGGATGGCTATTTAATTGATTTGAAGGGCTTTGAAGGGGGATAGCAGGCTCTTGTTCTGAAACCTTATCCCTAGCAGGCTCTGGCAAAGAGCGCTCGTCTTGGAACATCTCTCTCTTTAGGGATGTTTCATTCAATGACAGATTCTCATTGTTTTGATAAAAGGGCGTTTCAATTTGAGGAATGGGTGTCTCATAAGAAGAATTTTCTTCTTGGCTGGAGTAAAAAGAGCTTTGATTCTCTACAGACGAATTTGGTGTTGAATAGAGAGGCTCTAAATGCGTATCCCTTTGAGACGAATAAGACGAATAGCCTTGGTAATAAGAGCTCGTCTGCAGGCTTCCATTGTCGTTGTTCAAATAAGAGGATTCCGCTCTTTCTTGAGTAGCAGGCGCTTGATTATTTGACCCGTCTTGCCAAGAAATAAAAGGAGAATCTTGAGAGAGGAGGCTTGGTTGCGAAAAATTCTGTTCGGAATAATAAAGAGAATTTTCTTGGTTGCTATAAGAAGGCTCTTGACTCCAATCCGAGTAGTAGTCTTCTTGAGAAGAAGGAGTTGGGCTTGAATAGGAAGAATTTTCTCTATAGGAATACGGAGAGGAATCTCCTTGATAATAGAATCCTCTTTGCAGGCTCTCGCTGCCGCTGTTTGGATAAGAAGGAGCAAATGAGGAATTCTGAGAAGAATAAGAGGCTTGATCAAAGGAAGAAGAACCGTAAGGATTGTATTCTTCATGTGACGTATCGTAAAATTCTGGTTGGTAAGAATAGGAGTTCAAATTCTGTTCGAATTCTGTTGCAGACCAATTGTCCTCAATTGACCTTGGAAATTGTTCTTCGGAAGACGCATCAAAAGCACTAAGACTTTCCACGGAGCGACAGGCCATTGATAGCAGCCAGCATTTAAGGAGAAACTGAGGAGAGAGTGTAATTTTTTTCATGAGTTTTCAATTTTCTTGCGCATTTTTGAAAGAAAGGCCATTTCCTTTTTCTAAGGATAGAGTCTTGTTTTATTCCAAACCTGGACTTTTATTTCCACAAAAAATGCATGTCTATCAATTACAAAAAAGAAACTTGTTTTTTTAGTGGAGCTGTCTAAGCTTGTTACGGTAATAAATATCCCGAAGCGAATGATTATTAATCTTTACGCAGGAGACTTAATAAGATAATAGAGCGTTCGTCTGCTATTCTGCTAAGTTTAATTTTTGCTTTACGCAAGATGGCATCTACTTGCTTCTGGGGAGCGTTGGAAGAGGTTTCTTCTAAACTGCCTCTCAACTGCTCTTCAGAAATTAAAGGGTCCGGTGAATCCGAAGCCTTTGAGCTTAAAGAAGCATAAAAAAGGAGGGTATCGCCTATTTGCCAAGGTTGCTGAACTTCAGTAAATTTGATGTGGCCTTCAATTCCTAGTGATTTGTTATGGGAAAGAATGGGTTGAATCGTTTGGCTATTTGCCGAAATATGCCAGAGATGGCCACATTCGCAGGAGATAAAGCGGAAAATATTTTCTTTTGGCAATAGAATTAAATAGCTAAAGGCAAAATGCTGTTTCATTGGGTCATTGAGAAGCAATGCGTTTAGAATAGCCGCCATTTCTTCCGGTTTTTGTGTCAATTGGCAAAGGGCGCGTACCATTCCTCTTAGAACTGATGCATAGACAATTCCTGGAGCGCCTTTAATAGAGGGTTCTCCTATGATAATCCCATACGCTTGCTGGGGCAAGGCAAAGAAATCATAATAAAGGCTCGATGTTCCCAAGCTTTTATAGGAAGCCAGCCCAATTTCCATTTTAGGCCAATGAGGGGGATTTTGAGGAACTAAAGAATGTTGGGCATGGCGCAGGCTTTCCGATAGATCGCTTAAAGGATCTAATTCTTTGTTTTCCTTTAAAAGAGCGGGAGAGTGTAAATAGGCGGATACATCTGTCATAAAATCAACAATGTCTTGATAGCGATCTTCCGGACGCTGCTGCAAGGTCTTGACTAAGATTTTTTGCAATCCCTTTGGCATAATGGATAAATGAATCTGGCCATGGCTTAGCTTGCCAAGGACAAGCTCATAGGTAATGATCCCTAAAGAATAGATATCGGATGGATAAGAAGTAGACTCGGGATTATTCCTTTGCTCAGGACTCATGTAGATGGGGGTTCCGATCAAACGCCGCTGAGATTGAGGATCCGTATGGTTGTCCGTCAGAAGTTGGGCAATGCCGAAGTCGATCACCTTTATTCCGCCGGTTTCTGTGACTAAAATATTTTCGGGTTTTAAATCCCGATGAATGACGCCATGCGCATGGAGATGGCATAAAGCCATTGAAATTTCCATTACTAATTCCAACGCATGCTTGAGGGAAATTAAATTGCGCAATAAATATTGCCGAAGAGAAATACCTTGGATGAATTCCATGGCGATATATAAGCCGCCTTCCCATTCCCCTTGGCCGTATAGCTTGACGATATTGGGATGATCGGCCAAAGCAATAATCTCCGCTTCTCTTAAAAAGCGCTGAACCATTTCCGGATTTGAAACAAATTCAGGAAAAAGGACCTTGATCGTAATGGGATCTTTGGTTTCCGGATGAGTGGCTAAATATAAAAGGCTCATTCCGCCTTTTTCTAGGAGAGCTTCAACTTTATAAGGCCCTATTTTTTCTGGAATTTTATTGGTTGAAAAAGATTGTTCATTAGCTGTTGGAAGGGTTTTTTGTTTAGAAAAGTCTGATTCAACCATAAATTTGAAATCACCGAAGTTGTCAATGGGACCTCGTTTAAAGCTTCAAGAAGCTGTCCTAAAAACCGCTAAGATCCCTTAAAATTTTCTTAGGGGATTTCTTAAAACTGCTAATGGCCTATTTAAGTTTTAAGAAATCCTCTTAGAGGGCTATTAAACCCATCATCCCTATATTTGAGGCTATTTTTCTTTCTAGGAGAAAAGAAGCGGTTTTAATACTCTCTATTAGATACCGGCAGGAATTAATGCCCAATCTCTAGGATTCTTACCCCTAATGATTCGCCGACCCGGATCAGCTCGCCCTTGCCTACGACTTTTCCATTGATGGTCAAATCGACCCCATCTTCAGGATGGATATCTAATTCAAGTAAATTGCCAGGCTCTAGCTGGAGCAATTTCTCCATTGTCATTTGAATGCGGCCAACTTCTACGGTTAGAGAAACCGGGATTTGTCCTGGAGTAAGAGGACCTTCAGATTTGGATTTAGAAGGAGCCGGATGCTCTTGGTCTTTGGTTGGGGCAGGTTCAGAAGCTCTCTCTTCTTCATCTAAGAGCTCTTCCTCTTCTCCTTCTGCGAAAGACTCGTCTTCCTCTTCTAAATCTAAATCCTCTTCATCTTCTGTCAAGTCCAGATCGCTTAAATCATCTTCATCTTCGTCTTCATCTGGATTTTTAGCCATAGGAGTATTTACCTCGTGGTATAAAGGGAGTTCAAGAATCTTGATATTACCATCTTTAAGTTTTCCTCGGAATGCCAGTCTTCCATTAATAGTTAGCATGACGCGGCCTGTAAAGAAGTCCTGAGGATTTAAGGAGCAGTGATCTAAAAGAACAAAATCGCCTAAGGAAACGGCTTTCCAATCTTGCAAGCTGAAGGATGTCTTGCCCGCTTCTATATGAAGGATGACTTCTATGCTTTGCGCCATTTTTTGGCTTAATTCCGATGTTCCCTTTTGCGCATAATACTCAACCCAAGAGCGTCTTAAATCGGGAGAAATGATCAGCCGTCCCCAAATCGTTTGTTCTTGAAAACTTAAGGAAATATCTAAGCAAAGCGAATCTTCTGCAGGCAAAGTGCTTTCCTTCATTAAAACAGGAGCAATTGTTTTATCGAATGCTAATTGGCTCATGTGATAAAGCGTTTCTAAGGCCAAAAAACGATAAAAGCTCTCGCTCAAAGCACGATCTTGAAAACTAATGGGATGGGATTCCTTGGTCAATAACCATGTTTCTAAGACAGCCATTTCTTGCTCCGGCATGACCCAGCACACCGTTCCTCTTAAAGACGGGATGGCGAATGTTAAAGGGAATGGAGCATCCCCCAATCCCTCATACAGTTGCTCTTTAGAGCGCCACATGAGTTCCTTGGGCTGAATGGAGAATCCTTCCCTCTCAAAGGCTTGTCCAATGCGGGCTGATAAATCTTCCCAGGGAAAGGGCGGCGCGGCCCCTGTCAAGGGAATGTCGTCCAAGGCCTTTAATTCGGGTTTAATTTCGCGGAGCCAGTCGTAAGATAAAGGAGGTGTAGCCATCTTAATCTAATTGGTTGGTAAGTCGATTATCTAAATTTATACTTTATTAAATGGAATGTGAGTTTGGCTCTTTCTAAAATTTTAGCTATTCTGCCTGTTTAGAGGATGTATTAAAACCGCTAATGGCCTTGATTCGAATTCTTTTTCTTCTAGGGACAAAATAATCTCGAATATGGGTTTTATCATGGGTTTTACTATATCTTCTTACAAGCGGTAAATAAACTCAAATTCCGAATAAAAGTGATAAGGCAGTCATTTGCCTTTTCGCTTTTTCCTTAAGGAATCTATTAAATATGTACAATAAAAAGACTTTTGCCAAAAGGGAATAATATTCATGGAGTAGAATGAAAATCAATTCATTCATCTATATCCAATGAATAGGATTGGCAAAAAGAACCGATTTCATTCCAAGCCTGGACATGCCGCTAATTAGCCCCATAGGCTCAGACTCGATATTAACGGGAGGTTGGAGTTTTTTTGTCCTTTCGACTGCTTCAAAGCCTCAGAGGTGAACAAATGGCAAGGCGATCCCTATTAAAAAATAGGCACCGCCTTGCCATTCGTTCACCTGCAAGAGCTTTCATGTTAGTTGAAAGGGCAAAAAACTCCAAACTCCAGTTATTAGGTACTTTCTTCTTCAAAATCTTGCTGATTCTGCCTTTGCTGCTCCCGCTGCTCGCGTTCATTACCGCGTCCAAAATATTGTTCGGCTTCGATATTCATCGGCGCTTCTGCCAAAGTGGTGGTGGTAATGCCCAATACATTGATTCCCTTGCGCTCTAAGGCATCAGTCAGAGAATTCTCGGCTAGTCTTTGATCCAAGAATCGTTTAGCTGATTCCGTTAAATTGGCAAAGGCAATATTAAATTCCCGATTGGCTCCATCGAGAGTTGACAAGGTGACTGTCGCACCGGCCAGCAAAGGGGGATAGCGTAAGGTGACAACCGTATCTGTTTTACCTTCTGTCCGCACAGTATGGATGCGTTCAACGATCTGGGCAATAATGTCCCGTACAGTAGAATGAGCCACTTGCTCGTCTTTTAAATCAATTTTATTGGAATCAAAGGTAATAGGCTGATGGGCGTTATTGGGATTAATGGCCGATAGGTCCGCATTCTCTTGAGAGAATCGAGTAGAGCGCGCCGAGGTCATCTTGCCTTTTTCTTTTTTGGAGGCTAAAGTCGTAGAATCTGTGTCTAAGAGTACATCGGAGTGTACTTTTTTTCCTTGCGTGACGACTGATTCTTGGATTATTTCTCCTTGCAAGCGCGCGCCTTTAACAGAGGATTGAGATAAGGCTTCTTTTTTTTGAGAAGCTAAAAGAGTGGCATCTGTCTCTAAAGGCAAGGCATCCAAACGGGATTTCTTTGCTTGCATAGCTGCCGCTTCTTCTGAAAAGGGAGTTTTTTCAATAGGTTCTTGATCGCCCGTAAAAGGCGTGGATTTTAAAGAATTATCAGCTAGAAGGTCGCTTTTCGCTCCCTCTTCATCAGCAGAGAAAATAGGATGATCCTCTTCCGTGACCCCGAAATCGGCAAAAGAAGAATCTGTATCTTGTAGGCTTTCTTTTAACTCTTGTAAGCTTTGACTTTCAGGAAGAGAGGTATATTTTGGCATACCGGTTTTGCCTAATGGCTTTTTAGGCGTTGTTTTAGCCAAATCGAAGAGCGAAGGAGAGGGTGCTGGCTTTTCTCCGTTTTCTTCTATTTCTTCTTCGTCTTCTCTAGCGACGCTGTCGCCAGTTTTGTTGACCATCTGATCAAATTTTTTATTTGATCGAGGGGAACCATCCGGTTTCAGTCGGCTAAATTTATTTGTTTCTCCCGTCGAAGTATTAGGCTTAATAGGAGAAAGATTATTATTTGCTGTCATATTATCGTTATTCCTATAAAAGAATCATATAGATTAAAACTAAAAACTAAAGTAATGGCAGATTTAGCGGTTTCTATGATGATTGGATACATAAATAATAGATCCCAATTCATCTTGCTCGCGCCCCTCAATAATTTCCAATTCCTTACGCATTTCTTTTTCCCAGTCTTTTTTGTGGTTTAACAGTTTATCCACTTCTTGTCTTTTAATGCGCAAGTCTTCTTTAGCTTTATCTAAGTTCTTTTGGGCTAAATCCACTTGCTCTTGTTGATCCTTAACTTTTTTTTCCTCTACCTTTAATTTTTCATCTACAACTTTAATGTAAACTTTCATTTGTTGAATTTTAGGGCTAGTTGTTCCTTGATCAATAGTATCTCTAAGCTGTTTGAGTTTATCTTGATAATGTTTTTTTACTTTATCTCTCTCCGCTTCTCTTTCCGCAAGTTTTTGCTTTTCTCCTTCCAGAATTTGTTGCTTTTCCCTGACGACTTTTTCCGCTTCATCTACTCGCCTTTGCTTGACATCGATGACTTGCTTTAAAGGATAAACAACGTTATTCATGGGAATGCCTTAGTCAAAGTTATCTAAAAAGGGATTTTAAAAGCTGCACGGTCTCTTGAAAAGAACATTTTTCATCAACCCCTTGCTTCAAGAATTTTAATACTTTTTCGATGTGGTCAATGGCAAAATCGCCTGCTTTATCGGCTCCTCTTTTATATTCTCCAATTTTGATCAATAATTCATTCTTCTTGTAATTGGCTAAAACTTCTTTTAGTTTACCGACCAATTGCAAGTGCTCTTTAGGGACAATTGAAGTCATAACCCTGCTGGCAGAAGAAAGGACATCGATAGCCGGATAGTGATATTGACGAGCCAGCTCGCTGGAAAGAATAAGGTGTCCATCCAAAATGGAACGAACTTCATCGGCAACGGGCTCATTCATGTCATCGCCTGCAACGAGGACAGTATAAAAGGCCGTAATATTGCCCTTATCCGAATTGCCCGTCCTTTCTAACAGCTTGGGCAGAGTTGAGAATACGGAAGGCGTATATCCGGCACGGGCAGGGGGCTCGCCCGCTGCTAGTCCAACTTCCCGCAAGGCCCGCGCAAAGCGCGTAACAGAATCCATCATCAAAATGACTGATTTACCTTGATCGCGGAAATATTCGGCAATAGCCGTTCCGACATAAGCAGCGTTCAAACGCAGTTGAGAAGCTTGGTCAGAGGTGGAAACGATCAACACGGAGCGTTTAAGCCCTTCAGGCCCTAAATCTTTTTCAATGAATTCACGCAATTCGCGACCGCGTTCCCCAATTAGGCTAATTACATTGACGTCAGCTACCGCATTGCGGGCAATCATGCCAAGCAGGGTAGACTTACCGCCGCCGGCTGCCGCAAAAATGCCTACACGCTGTCCAAGCCCTGTTGTCAATACGCCATCGATTGCCCGTACTCCCACTGAAATGGGTTTATTGATGGGCATGCGCTTGACCGGATCGGGAGGGGCTTGAATGACGGGATATGTTTCGTCAAGAATTAAGGGGCCCTTTGTTTGCTCGTCTAAGGGCTCTCCCAATCCATTTAAGATTCTTCCCAGCAGCTGAGGGCCTACCTTGATGTGAAGGGGAAGATGAGTGGGGATAACCTCGGAGGATGGGCCGATTCCTGTCATTTCTCCCAAAGGAGAAAGCAGGACCTCGTCTTTAGTAAAGCCAACAACTTCGGCCCGGAGCGGATCGCCCGCTCTCTTGATAAGGCAGATTTCGCCGATCTTGACTTGAGGGACGACAGCTTTAATCAGCATCCCTACAATTTCTGTAATCCGTCCATTAATTGTTGTAAGCTGGAGCTCTTCAAGGTCGCCTAGGAGTTTGTCAATTTCATCATTAAACATGTAGAATCCTTGGTTGGAGAACAAATAGCGAAAATAAGGATAAAAGACGCTTCCGTCAAGTTTATCCTTATTGAGAAATGAAGGCCAGTCGACGCTTTAGTTAGACCTGAACGTTCATGATCGTTTTGGTAGATTCTAAAGCTTTATTCAGCAAACTTGTAAATAATTCAATTTGTTGTTGAACATAACCCACTTTAATTTGAAGAGCGAGCATGCTTGCTGGAGTCATTTGAAATTTATTCAAATTTAAATTGTCAACCATATCACTCAAATGCTCTAGTTGATACTGACTATGAGTCAAGTAACCAATAAAGCGTTCGACGGGATTTTGGCTGTTTATTCCAGCTACCTGGCTAGGCGAAGGAGGGGTGTATTCAACACCTGCTTTGGATAAAGCGATCTTTAAATTGTCATCAATGTGAGTCAAACGATTGCGTAAAAGCGTTTGATAGGACGTTTTGATATCCCCGCTTTGCACATTGCCTAATTGCGTCTTTACCGAGTCAATTTGAGCAATAACAGCCTGCGCTTGAGTTTTTAGCTCTTCGGGACTAAGCCTGGAAACTTTGGAAACTTGACTATTTAGTTTCTTGACTTCTTCCATTAAAGAAGCCGGCGTTTTCTCTTTTTGCCCACTTGCTGCAATGCCCTCTACTTCGTCATCCTCGGAATGACGCTTTTTTTGGCTGTCTTGGTCTGTAGCTGAGCCATTGCCTTGAACGCTGACGTTATTTTCCGCAAAAATTGGATTATTTTCTAATTGTTGAACACCCTCAGGAGCAATAGTTGTTCCATTGAGTTTTTGAAAAGTTGACTGACCAGGATATGAAGAGTCCATAAGCGCTTGAAAATGTTCTTTATTAGGAGCAACACGCTCAAGCTGCTCTTGGGGAGGCGTAATCGGCTGCTTATTCAGCGCTGCGCTCACCTTTTTAACTGCTTCAATTTTACCTTCTAATGCCATGACAGACTTTCCTTATTTTAAGGATCTTGAAAAGATAACCAATGACCCAGGGATACACGTGTTTTTTTCCCTCCATACTAAAAGCATCAAGAGAATCCAACTGATATCCCAGGGCCAAATTGCCAGGGTTAAACAAACGTTTAACCAGCAGGCGATTATCCTTTAACGTTACGAGCCATTGATGAAATTGCTGAGTTAGATGCACTTACAACAGCCGTTGACATTTCTGATAACTGAGAAAGGTGGTTCATCAGCATTTGCATATCAAACATATCAGCAATACTGATCGAACTACGTCTGGCTTTTAAGATTTCCAACTTTCTTTTCGCACTGACAGTTGCATCGTTGACAATGCTAATCAGAAAGTCGACTTTAAAGCCTTGTTCTACATAGTTACCCTGAAATTGTGTATTAGGTCCACCACCTGTAGTGTTTTGTCCGGCGGGCGTGCCCATGATTTCCTCCTACTTTTGTTCTTATTAATTTAAGATAATAAGCTCAGTAGGGAATTCAGATTTTGGAAATTACACTTCCTGAAGCCTGAAGGAGAAACCCCAGTAGCTTCGCTTCTGAAACGCTACAACACTTAAAAAATCTTTCGGACTCAGAAAACTCTGAAAGCCCTTAATTTTATAACTTTTAATTTATTTAGTCACACTTTTTAGGACGACAGATTGAACCTGTTTATCTAAGCCCTATAAGCATGAACGGTTGATCTCTAAAATCCCTTTTACCCTTATTTTTATTATAGCAGTTATTATTAATTAAATCAAGTTATGGGTGAATTTATTAAATAAATTTTATTAATTTATTCTGCTTTAAATAGATGTGATTTACTTTTTTTAAGTTTAAATGTAGTTTAGTTTATTTTTGTTGTTTTTCTGTTAAAATCTATTTAAAAGATATTAAATATCTACTTGATAAAGCTTATGGGTTTCGAAGATTTTTTCATCCTTGACAATAAATTCGAGATCAGAAAGGCCGGAAGAATCCGCTTCTTGCCCTTTTAAGATGCTCAGAAAACGGGCTTTATTGGCTTTATGTTCAAGTGTTCCGCCTGTAGGAGGATGGAAAAGGCTTTCATATACGCCAGGACGTCTCGTCCATTTCAGTCCATGTTCCACTACTCTGACGAGCAAATCGTCATCTTCAATGCCATATCCCCAATAATGATTGGAATAGCCATTAATTGTTATAAAGTCCTTCTTATTGAACAGGACGACTCCGCCAAAGTAATTAGAATAGGCAAGGCCTTTGCCCTTCCATTGCCTAAATTGACTTACGTCCGCCGCTAAATGGGTGGGAATGGAGGGATAGGAATAATCGGCGTAGGTGGGTAGCATATCCACATCATGAAAACAAAAATAATCGAATTGATCTTTAAGAAGGGAAAACCCCACATTCAGCAATTTGCCGCGGTTAAAAGATTTCTCATTTTTTTGTTCGATAACAAAAATGGCATATTCGATTTGAGGGCAAAGAGTTTTCAATCTTGGAGGAAAGATTTGCAAAAATGTTTGCAAATGCTCTTCGCGGTCTCGGTAAGGAATAATAAGAGCCATTTTTTTCATATTACGCAAAAGGAATGAGAAGCCGGCTTTCAAGCCAAATTTTTAAGTTAGAGGAAAAAAAACGCTCGGTCTTAATATTATGCAATATTTATTAATCTTCACTTTCAGACGGCTGGGTCTGCTGAGCAAAGAAGGGAGCTTTGTTCTTTTTGGAGAGATCTTTCTCTGCCCATTCAAGAGAGATGGCTCCTAGATTTTTAATCGTAGGATCGGTTGTTTTTTCCATGGCCTCTTGAATAATTTTCTCTCCTTTTTTGTGTTTGCCTTTTGTCAATAAGAAACACATGCCGAGGAATGTTTGGGCTAAGTGGTTTTCGGGTTCAACTTGAACCACCGACTCAAAAATGCGAGTGGCCTCTTTGATTTCCAGTTTATTCAAGGCAATATAGCCCAGACCAATTTGTGGGGCAGTATTGTTAGGGCTTAATGCTTGTGCAGCGTGAAAAATGCGCGTCGCGCTTGTTTCATCAAGTTGTTTAACTGCTACAAATCCTGCCTCGATAAGTAAAGAAAAATCTTCCTTAAAATTTTGTATTGTTTCTTGATCCATAAAAACAGTCCTTTTTTCGTATTACAACAAGATGAATCTCTTTTATATTTCATCCTTTCTAGAGAAAAGAAAATAAGCCTGCAAGAGATTATTTTTTAGAACTAAAACGGGACATTACTTTAAGTAAAGACGTATAGCCATGAAGAAGCATGCCCAATCGGTCAAACTCTTCTTGGTTTTCTCCCGAGCGTAGGTATTTCTTAACCTCTTGAATGCGATTTTCAATTTTTTCTCTTAGTTTTTTATGCTCTTCAGGATTAACAAGCATTTTTTCCAGATCGAAGACAAATTCTTCGATAGGCTTTTTTTTCTTTTGGCTTTCTAAACCGAACATTGTGACCTCACTTTAAAAGAGAAAATTTGATTTCTCCTTATTAATAATCGATACGGTATTTTGTTCCATCTTTTTCTAAGAAAACTGTATTGGGCTTAATTTGAGTAATTGTCATTCCGTCCAAGACATCTCCTGAAGATAAGATGCGTCCATTAATGACAACGGTATATTTATCCCCTAATCGAGATTGTCCCGTAATTTCATAGCGGTTGGAAATATTGATAATCCCCATTTCAGGCGCTTGAGTGCGGGCAAAGTTATTGACAATTCGGACGCCGGGAATACCTTTAATGCGCGTCATGATTTCGTTAAGCTCCGTGTTGCGGTCGGCTGGCACGTTGCCTGTCAAAGTCACTTCCCCATTAGACATTTTAGCTGTGATATTGCGCAAATTGGCATCTTGCAGCCAGACATTAATTTGGTTGACAACATCTTCTTCCACAACAATTTGCCTTTTCAAGAGATCCAGATAAGGGAAATTGACGCTGATATAATCGGATAGCTGTTCGGCCTGCTTGCGTGTTTCTAAATATCCCGATAAAACAAACTGGCCAGCTGCGGGAGAGTGAATGGTAATGCCTTTCCAAGCAGGATTGTTAGCTAAGATAGAATTAACCTCCTGCCAGACATACTCATCGATGACAATACCCGTATCGTCAATGAATTTAATAAATTTCAATCCTTGTAAATTATATAAAAGCTGATTCTTATCCGCAGCTGTAGAAACGTGTCCTAATAGCAATAGACCGCCTGTACTTTTATTGAAAGAATACCTAATCGCCGGGAATGGGTCGACTGCTTGTTGGATAAGTTGCGTCGCATTTTCTTGCGTATGTGTAATGATCGGTTCACTTTTAAAAAGCGAAAACGTTCCGATTCCTGCCAAAAGGAATAAGCCGGTAATGATAGAGAGCAGAATTAAAGGGCCAAAGTGGCGTTGGGCCGGTGCAGGCTCTGGAATAGCTGTAGGGGCATGAGTGGAAATCGGCTCCTGTTCACCTTGTGAAGCAGGTGGAACTTCCTCAACTTTTGGCGTCTCTTCTTGCTGCAGCACTTTGACAATAGAGGGCAAAAGAGGGGAAATGATCGTTTGCATTTCGCCTTCCCTGTCATAAACGACAAAAGAGGTCGTTCCCATGGTCACGATAACGCTTGGAGATAACGTTTGCTTGCCTTCTAGAGGAGTTCCGCTAATTAATACTCCATTTCGGCTTTTCAAATCTTCAATAGTCAAGGAATCTTCAGCTGTTACAGTGATTTTGGCATGTTGGCGGGAAACGCTTGTATCATGAAAAACAATATCGCAGCTATGAGGATCGGTACCCAGAATATAGCTATGGCCTGCTTGCATATAGAATTCAGCGCCATTATTAGGGCCTCCGATTACTTTAAGGAGCCAGCGTCCTGTTTCGACAATGCCAAAATTTATTTCCGCTAAAGGCAAAAAATTGGCATCGTCATCAAAAATGGTATCATGGTCTTTATCTTCTTCTCTCGCTTCTTGCTTTTCAACCTCTTGATCTTGTACATCTTGATCTTGTGTCTCCGGATGCTCTAGTTCGGAATTTTTGTCTCCATTAATAAGGGGAGAATTGGGCTCTGGGCCGCGTTCAATGGCAGGATCGGACTCTGTCGGATCTTCAATCATGGAAGGCAAGCTTTCGTCTAAGATATGGGCCGACGTATCGGTGTAATAGCGGAAAATTTCGTTTCCAATTTTGACCGTATCTCCTTGCTGAAGAAGGCGGGGTTGACTGCCGATTTCCTCTTCGTTGATTTGAATCGGGTTGGTTTGGCTTAAATTTTCAACTAAAATGCCTTCGTTTGTGCGACGTGCAACGAGATGCTTGCGCGAAGTAAGAGGATCTTGTATGACAAGTTGGCATTCCTCGGGATCGCGTCCGATTATCCAGCTGTCGCCATTATCCAAGGAGAGGATAAGCCCTTTAAGATCACCTTCTTCTGCCACTAGTCTTGCAACCATAATCTACCCATTAATTTAAAAAGCATAACAAATGAATTTTAACGGTGTTTCAATGCTTCTTTCCGCCAAAAATCTAACACGCTGATAAAGTCTTCCATCTTTTCCCGAAAGTCCTTATAAGAACTATTGTAATCCAGCTCTAGCGAAAGCGTCAATAAATTCCCTTCACCATTTAACCCTATTGCTGCGCCTCTTGTCCCTCGGCCAAATAGATTGGCCTCCATTGCTTTAAGCAAAAAAGCTTCGAGATTGTTTTTAGGGCAGGCTCCTATTACTCCTTTAAATAAATAACTTTGTGGGGACTGGATAAGATCCACTTCAATATTCTCATCAAAAGGAACCGTATAATGGCCTGGCTCAGGTGAAACAATCAGATCTTCCATTTCAAGTTCTTGGCCTAATTGGCGGACAAGCGCATCAAGCATAAATAGGCTCCTTCATAAATAAAGGATGAAAAAGAACGAAGCTAATTATACATCAACGGTCTTTAACATCCCTTATTAATTATAACATATTTAATATGAGAGGGTGCTATTCGCACCCTTAGAGGGAATAATTAAAACTCCTCATGCCTAATCCAGATTATTTTTCCGAAGAGAGGAACCGATTAGGGAAGCTATATCGGATTTAATATTGCCCCTTACTCGGTTCCCCTTTTTATTGGGAAAAGAACTTTAATAGGACATTTGCCGTTTTAATACACCCTCTTATTATCGATTCGTCTCCTTTTTAAACGCCTTGGCCAATAGAGTGAGCTTTGAAGTCGGAATCGACGATCTTCATCAAGAAATCGACAAAGCGGTCGAAGTTGGCTTTGGCATCATCTCGCGATTTAGCGGTATTTTCGGCATATTTGTTTAAAACTTGCAAATAACCGTCATTTATCGTTTTAAGGGCATCGATTTCTCCTTCCTTACCGATCAAACCGGCTTGGATGGTTTGGCTGACACCGTTAATGGCGTTTTTGACGACTTCATTGTTCAAATCGGAAAGACGGTTATATTCAGTCACTTTTGACTGAACAAATTCCCTTCTCCACGATTCTGTCTGCGTCTTATTATAGGCTTCTAAATGGGCTTTTACATCAGGAGGAGGGTCTTTAATGGCATTGATATCTGTTCCTAACTCAGGATGTTTCGCAAGCGCATTATCAAGTGCGGTTTTATCCTCTTGCATGGCCTTGTTCGCCGCCACTTCCGCTCTGGATGCGTTATTCCAGGTCATTCCAATTTGAACGACTGCCATTCCGGCTTGGGCAAAGGACGTGATGGCTTCCACCATTTTTTCTTCGGCCCTGGTGTCGTAAAGCGCTTTGGTCAACTCAGATTGCGTTTGCGAAATGGCAATGATATTGACGCGCGATTGCATCTCTGTCTGGGCTTCCATGTAATGGTTCTTTTGTTCCAAACCCAAAATTTCGGTCATGATATTATTAAAGACAGCCAAGAAAGAGACGTTGAACCAAGGATTGGCTTGCAGTTGCTGAGCTGGGGTTCCTCCTTGATTGCCTTGTGTGCTATTATCGCCATTTACGGATGAGCCTTGGTTACCTTGCCCGTCTATATCAGTTTGATCATCTTGCGGAGGGAAAAGGGAAGGATTAGTGGCAGAAAAGCTATAGACACCTGTTAAGCGTCCATTCTGCATTTCAATAATTGTCATCTGCGTAATGGTATCGGTTTTTGTTGGATCTTGTTGCTTAATGATGATAAGGGCATTGTCCTTATTACCGATGACATCTACTTCTCCTTGAGAGCCATCACCGCTTTGATACTTGCCGACAAAATCCATGAAATTATTATTGCTGCTATCGCCTAAATTAACGTCTGGCATGGGAATTCTCCTTATTTATGGACGGTGAAGCTGTTTTAAGTGTCGTTTAGGCCGCTTGCGTCATCGTTGTCACCGACAGTTCTTTTTGATAGAAAATATTTCTAAAACTGCTATTTAGCTGAGAACAGAGTTCAATCAGCTTTCTTAAATCTTTTTTTACCTCTTGATAAGGTAATTCTAAGGCTTGAAAACTGCTTTCTATTGCTTGTTTCAGGCCTTTTAAATCTGCATTTTCAAGGACCTGTCGCATCAATTGCAACTGGCTTAATGCTAAAGAAGCGTTTTCCTCTTCCATTATTGCTTGGCTTTGCGCTTGTTGGACGGCCTGGTCTAAGGAATCAAGCGTCGGTTTCATAAATGGCAAAAGAATCTCTAATAGCTCCTCGTTATTTTGATCGTCCTCTTCATGAATCATTGCCAATAAAATGAGGACATACAGAAGGCCAATAGCACTAATGCCTTTTTGGCTTTGCTCGCTTACTCCCAATCCTTGAGCAACCAAACGAAAAGTTTTTTCAACGAGATGAGAGCCCAATATAAAGGTCAGCCCTAATTCTCTTAGCAGTAAACCGGCCTTCTTAGCAGCCCCCGGATCATTTTGAGGAAATAATCCCTTCCAGTTGCCCAATGTTTGAGTGGCAAGATAGACCATTACAAGCGTGACAACTTGAGTGAAGGTCAATAGCAATTCCGTCAATTGTCTTTCCGAAGGCTTTAATGTCGTTTGCATTAACTGTGCCACGGCTTTCTGCATCCGGCCTAACGACGGACCAATGAATCCCGAAGCGCTTTCTCCAACTTCTTGCGCCCGCAATGCCGTCTTAAAGGTTAGCAAAAGACGAGCTAAAGATCCGGCAGACTGCCACTGGGTTTGCAAAGTAAAATAGTGCAAAGCAGTCTGCAAAATCTTCAATTTATCTTGCACAAGAGGATGAGTTTGCAAAAGGGCTTCTGATAATGCTAGCTGACGCCCTATACGCGCCAAATTGCTTTGATATCTCTCTTCATCCTTAGAAGGCATTTTTCACCTGATCTTTCTGTCTTCAACATTTTTCTAACTTGCAATGTCCGGATTGGATAAGTTAAATAACTGATAAGCCTCCTTCATTTGATTGGATACATTGAGCAGCAAATCATAACTAGGATCATTGGGGCCTATTTCAGCCAAGTAACGATCGAGAAATTGGCCCACGTTTGCTCCATAAGCCAGCAGTTCCTGCTTGACAAGAGTGGGCAAGGCTAAAAATTGCTGAGCTCCAATTAACACGCCTTCGTCTGATTGGGGAACAGATAAATGATCTGCCAGTGCCAGAATATTCGCCTCAAATCTCAAACTGTTGTCCAAAGCCATTAAATCCGGATCGCGATCTTCTATGTTCGGCTTCGCCTCATCTTGACTTAATATTTTCTGCAGATCGGTCGGCAAGTTATCGCGCAGCTCCAAATAATAGCTTCTGCTTAAATCCTCGACTTGATGGTCGTCCACAAAGCGCGTGCGGAAAAGAGGCAGCAGAGACGGCTTGCCAGGTTCTGTGCGGTCATTATTGATGCCAAAGGCTATTTCTATTGGAACTTCTAAGCTATCTTTGGCCAAAATGACCCCTTTATTCCAAGGGGCACCTTGTGGAATGCGGTTATTGGTTGTCTCCTGCACCTGATCTTTAGAGCTAAGATCAATGTAATCAGGCGAGTTAGGGCTGGAGGTAAATCCAACTCCTACCGAAGGAGTATTCATAATAGCTCTCCTTATTTTGCCTCTTCATCCTCTTCTATTTTTCGCTTTTTTGCTTCGGGGTCGGTTTCGAAATTGTCTCTTAAGTATTGCTTGACGATTTTTTCTGCAGCTTTATGCTCTAAAACCGCCTTTGCCTTAAGTTCTTCATAGCGAGAATCCAACCCCGCGAGCTCAATTGTCTCATTCAAAGCTCGCAGGGCAGAAAGAGGCTGATTTAATTTCATAAAACAGTCATATAAATGAAAACGAGGGATGGGATTAAAGCGGTCCAAATAGGTACAAATAATATAGTTGGCAGCTGCATCCGAGTATTCTTTAAGATATTGATGGCAAGCCGCAATAGCAAATGAATAGCGCATTTGATTAACGTCTAGCTGTCGTAGGAAACCAAAAACTTTAAGGGCTTCGTGGTATTTTCCTCCTTGAAACTGTTTAAAACCATATTTATAAATCTCCTCCATCATTGCAGGAGTAAAGTTTAAAGCTTCTTTAGCCGACAAATGCTGTTCCTTAATTTTAACTGCGGCTTCTTCAACCAGCTTTTGGGCTCGGGGTGGAATATTCCCTAGATTATCCATCGCAGTTTTAACTTCTTGTCGTACGCTATTGCCGTCCATGATCCCCTCCTTATTTTAACCTTGTAAAGCTTGGAAAAGTTTACCATATGACTGTGTAGCTGCATTGTAAATGTGAGAAAAGACCTGTTGGAGCTGCTGAATAAATCCGTCTCTGTCGGTCATTCCTGTTTGAATATTCTTCAACAGTTTTTCCAAAGCTGCAATCAAAGCTTTTAATAGATCCTCGGCAGCTTGCAAGTCTCCGATTTGGAGAAGCAAATCATGGACTTTTAAATTCATGACCCCGTTAGCAATACCGGCTCCAGCCTGAACGGCCAAGGGGGCTGTTTTAACGGCAGCATTAAGATAGGACAATCCTGACATTTCTTTAAGAGCCTTTACTTGTTCTTTTACACTGTTTGCAAAATCTCCTGGCATATCCTTGATTTTTTCAAGCAATTCAGTCGCGCGCTGAGAAAAGCTCTTGACGGAATCCTCTGCAGCCTGGGTAGTTGTTTGTGCGGCTTCATCCGCGCCTTGTGTAGCTCCGCCTCCGCTCATCTTGCCCATGGCGATGATAACGGCTAGCAAGGTGATGGCCATGACAATGGCTTGCGCAATCGCTTGGCCTTGCTTGTCGACGCCTGCAGCCTTAAGGATATTACCGACAAGCTCTGGCAAGGCATTGCTGCTCATGATGACCATGACCATGAGCTGGATAGCCATTTGCTTGATCGTCTCTATTACAGCTTCCCGCACGGTTTGGGCAACGGCTTGAGTGGCCATATTGGTCGCCGCGCCTTCGCCTCCGCCTGTTGCCATGGCGATTGCAATGACGACTGCCAAAACTGCTACGATGGCTGCAATAATAATGACCTTGACCAGTGTCTTTGCCCAGTCCGGAGCATCCGGCATCATGTTGTCCAAAGCCTTCGTAAAGGCTTCAACCAGTTTTTGCGTACAGCCTGTGACGCTATCGGCAATCGAATAGGCAGTCATGGCGATACCGACCGTAATACCGGCAGCAATTAGCGCAACGCCGGCCGCGGTCGCTGTACCCAAGCTCGCAATCGCGATGAGAGCACCAATCAATGTTGCCAATGCGGCAATAATCGGACCGATGATCTTCATGGCAATTCCCAGCGATTTCATCTCCTTTTGCTTCTTCATCATTTTTTCCATCTTCTCTTCCTGCTCTTTCGCTCGGATGCGGCGGTCGGCTAATTCGGAGAATTTCGCTTTAGAGTTTTCTTTGGATGTTTCGGCGTCTTTTACTTGGAGTTCCCTTAAAGTTGCCTTCAAGTTCCTAATCGCATCTCCGATGACTTTAAGGAAGTCTGTCAAAGCTCCACGGAGCGGATCATTTGCTGGTAGGGGTGGAGGGCCATCCAAGAGTTTTTTGGCAGCCGCTTGCGTATCGCTTAAGACTTGATCGGCATTATTGAGCAAGTCCTGCAGCTTAGCGGCAGCTACCTTGCCTGGCGTAACGATGCCGACATTGATGGGCTTCCAGTCATCGACACTGGTTGTTCCGCGGAACCAGGTGCTAGGAAGGCCAAAGGCTGTCTGAGTCTCTACGCGCGCTTGTTGGCTTAATTGAATGTAAATATCGGCAATATCCGAAGAGACTTGACCGGTTTTAATTGCATTCATCAAATTGATGGCTTGATCCGGAGTCAATTCAAGAGCATTTTGTTCCAAAAAATTGGTTGCATTATTTAATAAGGTTTGATCGTAGTATTCATTGATTTCTGTCTGTTGGTTATCGCCATAAGGCTGGATCGGCTGGGGAGTCCAGTCATTAGGATCTGTCGAATTAATTGTCCAAGAATCGGGCAGATTGCCCTCGTCAATTGTTGTTTGTGTGGCTTGTTGACTAATAGAGGCGGCGATATTGCTCAAATTTGGATCGGATAAAGGTGTGCCGTTAATGATGGAATTATAAACAGCCAGCGCTTCGTCGCTTGAAAGATTGGTTTGTTGTAGGAGCGTAGTGACTTGATCGGAAAAAAACTGCTTGATCATTTTTTGTTCGGTTGATCCATAAGGCGATACTGCGGGTTGATTATCTGGATCAGGTTGCGATAGCGTTGGAGACCCTTCAGGAGCGCTATACACATCTTTAAAACCAAACTCTAAAGTAGCAGCTAAGAAAGAGGCGGTTACAAGAGAAGAAATGGTGTCATTTCCTTGTGCAAAGATATTAAATTGAATTTGCGCTTGATTTCCGTCTGTGACGCTTCCCGTTCCACCCTGCTGTCCTTGCCCTTGAGTGGTAAAAAAGCCAAACGAATCATTTGATGAATAATTACCACCTGTAATATCAGTTCCCATATATACCTCATAATATTTAGGGCGACTAATCAATAATTGAATAGTGCTACTAACAATTGTTAAAGTTAATGGCGAGATAAGAAGACAATTGAACGAGCTCTATCTTTTCTCTACCATTCAGGTAAGTTTAGATCAGCCGTTAAGGAAGAAATAAGCGCTTGTCAGTGGAAAAGATGTCAGTAAAACAAGGGCCAGGTCATCGGTGTCATTGACTTGCTATCCAAACTTTCATAATTTATCAAAGATAATTCCTTTATAATTCTTTTGTTGAATTGTTGAATACTGTCTAATAATATTTTAACAAATATTTAATTATTTTTTTTATATTTAATTGATTTTAAAATTAAACTTAATTAAGTTTGCTTAGTAAAGATTACTTTTGCTATTAATGTCTGGTTTAAAAGTCTTATCAATCCTAACAGAGTAGATGTTAGTCTTGTGCCTGCCTATTAGCCTTGCAAGGCTTGTGCCAGTTTGCCATAATTTTGGTTGGCTGCGTTATAAATATGGCCAAAAGTTTGCTGCAGCTGGACAATGAAATCATTGCGTGTCGACATTCCGGCTTGAAGATTTTTGAGCAATTTTTCTAAGGCTTCAATTAAGGATTTTAAGAGATCTTCAGCAGCAGTCAATTCGCCGATATCGAGAAGCAATTTGTAAACGACAAGATTCATGGATGCATTGACGATGCTGGCCACGCCTTGAACGGCCATTGGGATTGTTTTGACGATGGTATTGAGCAATTGCAATCCGCTGGCTTTAAAATAGTCGACGATTGTCTTCACCTTGTCTGCCAAAGAGTCTGTAAGGAATTCTTTTACTCTAGCCATGATATCTTTTGCCTGTTGGACGATGGAATCCATGGCTTCTTTAAGTCTTTCTCCAATGCCCTTACTCGCCGTTTCTACGCCCTCAGTCGCAGCAGAGGCGGCTTGTTTGCCAGCTGCTCCGGAAGCGGCGGATAAAGCGGCCATTGCGACTGTAATGGCGAGCATAGTTGCAATCGAGATGAGAATGGCTGCGGCTTGCTGGCCTTCTTTGCCGACACCTGCCGCTTTGAGAATAGAGGATATGAGTTCCGGCAAAGCGTTCGAACTCATCAAAAGGGCGGCAGCTAAGGCAGCGGCCATTTGCTGTACGCCTTGCAAAATGGCTTTGGTGATAGCCATTATCACAGCTTGGGTTGTGGCATTGACGGCTGCTGATTCTCCTGATCCGGTTGCAAAGGCTAGAACGGCGGCAATGATGACAATTGCGGTTAACAAGACAACAGCGGCAATAATAATGGCCGCTTTGACGAGTTTTTGCGCCCACTCGGGAGAATTGGGCATCATGGCTTTAATGGTATTATCAAAAAGTTTGACCAGCTTCTGAGTCAAATTAGTCGCGCTGTCGACGACGGAATAGACAGTTAAGGCCGTTCCAATGGCAAGGGAGATACCGGCACCCACAGCAATAAAGGCAATGGCTGCAGGCGTTCCAACGCCAAGTGTGGCAGCGGCGATGATGATCCCAATAATGGTTGAGACTACAGTGACAATTGCCGAGATGATAGGGCCCATAATTTTCATGGCCAAGCCGAAGCCTTTCATGCTTTTTTGCTTGGCTTCCATTTGCATCATCTTGTCCATTTGCTCGCCTGCGCGGATTTGGCGGTCTGCCAATTCCGAAAATTTAGCTTTAGAATTCTGCTCGGTCTTTTCTGCATCCTTTACTTGCAATTGCCTTAAAGCTGTTTTTAAATCCCGAATGGCTTCGCCGATGATTTTAAGAAAATCCGTAAGAGCGCCGCGAATGGGGCTATTTGCCGTCAATCCCGCCAATAAAGTAGTGGTGGCGTTTTGAATGTCTTTTAGGACTTGTTCGGCATGATCTAGCAAATCTGAAATTTTAGCTTCTGCGACTTTGCTGGGCGTGATAATACCCAAATTGATAGGACTCCAATCATCTACATTGGCCGTTCCTTTAAACCAAGTACTTGGCAAACCAAAAGCCGTTTGCGTTTCTATCCGCGCATTTTGGCTTACATTAACATAAATGTCGGCAATATCGGAAGAGATCTGTCCTGTTTGAAGGGCTGTTATTAGATGCTGGGTTTGTTCAGGGGTAAGATCTCCTATGTGCTGCTCCAGATAGGCAGTTGCTTGATCCGACAAGGCCTGGTCATAGTATGCGCCGATCTGAGCTTGTTCAGTCTCACCGTAGGGCTGAATGGGAAGCGGAGTCCAGTCCTTTGCATCCGTAGAAGTAATCGTCCAAGTTTGAGGAAGGTTGCCTTCATCAATGGTTTTTTTGGTAACCAGGACGCTGATATTCGCTGCAATCGAATTAAGAACGGGGTCTGGCAAGGGATTGCCTTCCATAACAGCGTTAAAAATAGTTTTTGCTTGATCAGGTGTAAAAGAACTGTTGTGTTGTAATTGCGCAAGCACCTGATCGGAGAAAAAGTATTTAACCATTTTCTGCTCGGTTGGCCCATAGGGCATCGGACCCTTTGAGGAACCCTGTGCTTGCGGTTCTAAAATAGGGGTAGAGCTACTAGAGTCGTAAGGTGCAAAGGGGGCGAAGTGCAAAGGGGCAAAGCTAAAAGCCCCCATGCTATCGAGTGACTTTTCAAAAGCCTGAAACGGCAATTCGGCAATAGGCGGTTGATCTACTTTTTGGCCTATCGATGTAAAATCTGGCATGCCAAACTGTTGACTAATGGACATAATGACCTCTTAATCGATTCGCTAAACGGAGGTAAATAGCGGCTGTCAATAGCGATTCATTGGCCAATTCCTTTAAAGGATTTCTTAAAACGGATAAAGGCCTAGATTTGAGTTCTTTTGCCCTAGAAGGAAACGTGAGATAGAGAGCCAGATTGAGGTAAATATGGCCCTCTATCTCACGTTTTCTTCTAAGGAGAAAATAATCTCGAATCTAGGCCATTACCGGTTTTAAAAAATCCTCTTAGATCAAACCCAACTATAATTCCTGGGCTTCCTCTTCCATATTTACAGGCACCGACGGGAGTTTTTGCTGCTTTAAGCTTTCTAAGCTTAAGGCTGCTCTTTCTTTAATCTTGGCATATTCCGGCTTATTACCTGCTTTATCAATGGCCATTTGTAGGCAAAGCATGGCTGAGACATAATCTTTCATTTGAATGAAGCAGTCAGAGGAATGATAATGGGGAATAGGACTATTGGGATCAATAGCACTGCACATGGTATAGGTTTGAATCGCATTTTTATATTCTTTCATCATATGAAAACAGGCAGCCAAACCTAATACATATTTCGGCTCGGACACATTCATCATAATGAGAATGCGGAAAAGATGGGTCGCCTCGATATATTTTCCCGTGTTATAAAGCCGGTAGGCTTGTGCATACACGCTTTCTAGGACATTGTTATTGATGCCCATGGCATCTTTGGGAGCCATACCATCCTTAAACATTCTGTTCATGAGGTCGCCATAGGCTTTATCCAGTTTTTCATCTTTTTGTGCAGAAATATTTAAAGTTTCTTTTCTCATTTGGCCTCTTGTTCCTCGAGAACCCTTCATAGCAGCCTCCTTCTTATCAAATTGCTAAAATTCTAAGCTCTTATAATGCCGGAATCGTCTAAATTCAATTCTTTAAGTTCAATGATAGGCATGAATCCAAAAACGGTAAATTAGCGCAAAATTGTGCTGAGCAGAGTATTTAACTGCTGTAAAAAGGTTGTCGCCATATCCGTCTGCTGGTTAACCGCATCATTTGTCGTGTTGACATTTGATTGCAACTTTTTCGCGTTATCTTCTTGAATCCCCCTTAAGGATCTCAAGTTATCTGTTAAAATACCGTTGAAAGAAGAGTTCAAGTCGTTCCTTGCCTGGCCCGCTTCTGTAGAACTTCCACCAATGGGGTTGCTTCCGTCTTTTAAGAAAACGGGAACTTGAGTTTGCAGGCCTGTATAAGCGTTTTGATATTGAGTGACATAAGTCAGACGGTTGGCCTGCGCGATACCAACGTTCTGCAGGGTTTGAATCATGGAAATCAGCAATAAGATAATGCGGTTCAAAATGATGGCTTTTTCGGAATCATTGCCGGCTAGAGAAGAACCAATCAAGGCGGTATTGACGTTTAATCCATTCTCATTGCGAATGGTGTCGACCCAGTCGGAAAACATTTGGCTGGGAAGAAAATAGCCATTTTTGGCCACTTCATCTTCGTAAAACTTCTGGAGGCGAGCCGTAAAATCCGGCAGAGAAGTATTCTTAGCAAAGCTGTTATAAAAGGCTTGATAGCTGGCAAGCGTGTTTCCATTACTCAAAGTCGCGATACCGCCAAGCCATTGATGCCACTGATTAATGAAATCCGTGTAATAAGGCAAATTCGAGCCTGATGAAGCTTGTCCGCCAGGAGGATATTTGTATTGAGCCAAAAACTTTTGAAAAGCCATTATCATGGGGTTGTTGGTTGCAGAAGGGCTTGTAAAATCAATGGGGGGTGATACTCCTGGGGATTTATTCAAATATATCCAGTCTCCAGCTACCATCTGATTGTTGCTGCCTAAAGAAATCCCCATGGCCGTTGCAAAATCGTTTAGCAACCCTTGATAGAGGCCTCCATTATTAGGTGATTGCATGTATTGATACCAGCCGGCTGCAAAACTGCTATAATCTGTAAAAGCCTTAGTCGGCGTTGTCGCACCCGGAGTTTGAGGCAGGCTATATCCCGATAAATAATTATCAAAGTCTTGGGCGACGGAGAGGCCATTTTCTAAGCTGCTAAGCTCATTTCCTGTATTAAAAGGCAGAAAACTAGTCGGCAAAGGAGAGAGCCCATTTTGGTTATAATAATTCGTTACCGCCTGTGGATAAGTGAAATTGGTTACAGCGGTAGGAATATACTGCAGGCTGTCTAAGAAACTCGCCTGATTAAATCCGTCATCAAAAGTGACATTGGGTGTAGGACTTGTCATATAAATTTTCTCCACAATTTTCTTGAGAGAAAGACAATGAGGAAAATACTCTCAAAAATTTTAATTTTTTTCTTATAGCAATAAGTATGCCATTATTAACGAGCAATTCCTTGAGCATGCTTTTGAATGACCTGGTTGACTTTTTGCAAAACATCGCTTGCTGATTGGTAGAACTGCTGGAAAATAAACATGTAGTTTTGCACAAGCTGCTTCTGCTGGTCGTTCAAGGATTCACCTGCGCTGATTGCCTGCGTCAGGTTATTTTGGATGGATCCCGCACTATTGGCTGCTTGAGAGCCGGCCTTTTGGTTCTGGTTATCCAAAATCCAAGCTGACACTGCTGCGGACAGCGCTGTCTTTAAAGCTGCGCTTGACATGCCTTGCGTGTTAATTCCGCTAAAATGGCTGCTGACGTCCAAAGCAACGCGATAAATAAAACTAGCCAATGATCCTGCCGTGCTGCGAGTCGCTCCTGGATTTTGCTTTTCCAAGTCAGCCAATTCTTGCATGAGCTTTTGCTTGGCGTTGAGCAAATCGTTGGCGGCTGTGCTGGTGGGGGATGCGGTCGGAAAGATTTGGCGGAATTGCGCGCTGGCCATGATTTTGTAAGTGTTGATAAAATGCGTGGAATCATTACCGACATAATTTTTAATGATGTCAGAGGCGGCATGCAATTTGGCCATTTCCGTGCTGAAACTCGTGTGGTTGGCTAGGGCCTGGGCTTTTGCAGTCGCAACGTCTGTTGTCCAGGTACCATATAAGTTGTTCCCAATCAGGGAGTCTAATTGGTGGATAGCCGAAGAAGGAATTTGTCCGTCTGTCTGAGGTGGAAAAGCAAAGTCGCCAGGATTCATGACCGTGATTTGGTTGGCAATATTTTGGATAACGGTCAAGGTATCCAAAATGCCCTGGGTGGTCGTCAGCTGATCTTGCAGCCCCCCTAATGTGGTGCTTAAAAGATCATTTCCCTCCTTGACATATTCCAGCTCGATCATACTTTGGAGAGTCCGCGTGCCTCCCGTGATGCTAGTAGCTTGCGTCAAGATGTCTTCAACGCCAAAGCCCGCTAAGCTTTGCCAATTTTTCATGGCATTCATTTGGGCCTGGGGATCTCCAATAAAAGAATCAACGTTAATACCAGACGCACTTAAAGACCTTAAAATTAAGTCCAAGTCAATGGCCATATCACTCGTCAAGTAAAATTGAGCCCCCGAAAGCGGATCGGTCGCTCCATTTTGAGCCAGCGTCTTCAGGTTTTGAAGCGTGGTTATTAAAGTCGTATAATCCGATGCCGTCAATGTTTGAGAATTCGGATCCGGATTATCTGCCCGCTTATCGAAGATTTGCTTTAAAATATTGACGTATTGCAAATACTTTTGCTGAACTTCTCCCGTCGTATATTCAGCAACGTTAGAGGGAACAGGTCCAATCCCTGTTATATTGTAACCCATGATGAGCTCCTTTTATGAGTAACGGCTTTTGACTTAAAAGCACTGTCGGAAAAGAAAAGAAGCGTTAGATAAAGCTAAAGTCGTTGAAGGTTAATATCCTCTAATTAATATTTTAACTAAAATTAATTAAAATATCAATTTATCTTTGTTTTATTTACACTCTCACTTTATTAAGTGTTGTTTTAAATAATAACTAGCTTCCCATAATTCCTTGTGTCATCTTCTCAATGGTGTCCATCATTTTTTTAAGAACAATGCTGGCGGACTGATAGAATTGTTCGAAGATAAACATATAATTTTGAACGAGCTGTTTTTGTTGGTCATTGAGCGTCTGTGCCGAACTAAGGGCTTGGGTGATGTTATTTTGAATGGATCCTGTATCGCTGTAAGCGGTAGAGCTGATGAGCTGGTTTTGATTGTCCATGATCCAGGAAGAAACGGCACTCTTAAGAGCCGTTTTTAGTTCTGCGCTGGTCATATTGGCCGTGACGCCTTTAAATTGGGTGCTGATGTCTAAGGCGACTTGATAAATGAAGCTGGCCAATGAACCTGCCGTGCTGCGGGTCGCGCCTGGATTTTGCACTTCTAAGTCAACCAGCTCTTGCATGAGCTGCTTTTTGGCCGCTAGTAGATCTGTAGCAGCTGTGCTTGTTGGGGTGGCGACAGGGAAAATTTGATGGAAATGCGCGCTTGCCATGGCTTTGTACATCGCCTCAAAGTAGGCAATAGAATAGTTTGAGGGGCCGCCGCCGTTTTTACCTTTACCGCCGGGCTTAATCAGCTCGGTATTGTTCAAATTTTTTATAATGTCGGATGCGCTATGCAGTTTTGAAAATTCTGCGCTGAATGTCGTTCCATTGCTGGTGGCTTGGGTTTTGGCTGAATTTACCTCACTGAAGTAGGTTTGGGCAAAACTAGACAACTGATTGATCAGATCCTGAGAAAGTTTTAGGGGGCCCCAATCCTTAACGACTTGATTCATGATGCTCTGAATTTGTCCAACGGCTGCTGAGGGAATTTCATTATCGTTGGTAGGAGGAAAGGCAAATGAACCGGCATTGGTCACGGTGATTTGATTGCCGATGTTTTGAATAGTCGTCAGCGTCGCTAGAATATCTTGGGTCGTTTGCAGCTGCCCTTGCAAGCCGCTTAGTTTATTAGCCAATATATCGTTTCCCTGCTTGACGTAATCGATTTCCACCATGCTTTGAAGCGTACGGGTCGATCCTGTTATGCTATTGGCTTGAGTTAAAATGTCTTCGACTCCAAAGCCGGCTAAACTTTGCCAGTTTTTAAGCAAGCTAATTTGGGTGGTGGGATCCGTCACAGTGGTATCGGGGGTAATGCCGACAGCCTGTAAGGATCGAAAAATGAGGTCCAAATTAATGGCCATATCATTGGTCAGGTAAAATTGCGCTCCCGAAATGGGATCGGTTGCTCCATTTTGAGCCAATGTGCGAAGATTTTGAAGGGTTGAAATGAGCGTATTAAAGTCCGACGCGGTAACAGTTTGAGAGTTGGGATCGGGATTGTCGGAACGCTTATCAAAAATTTGCTTCAAAATGGCCACTGCCTGTAAATACTCTTGCTGAACCTGGCCTGTCGTGTATTCAGCAACGTTTGAGGGAACGGGACCAATTCCCGTGATATTGAAACCCATGGCGGCGCTCCTTTCATTAAGGGCCTAATACAAGCATTGCCAGAGAAAAAAAGCAATCGGCAAAAGTAAATCCATCTGCAGAGCAGTTTTCTTTGCAATAATTATGCCATTTATTGCTGGCTAATGCCTTGATTCATCTTATCAAACATATCTCCTAATAATTGGATCATGGTAGCCGCTGATTTATAAAACTGTTGAAAGATAAAGAAATAGCGGCGTACATCGTCTCGCTGGCTCTCTTCCAAATTTTCGGCTGTGGTTAAAGCGGATGAGAGGTGGTTTTGAATGGTAAGCGAGTTATTGTCGCTTCCCGTTTCATCAATTCTGACGTTTTGGTTATCCATGATCCATTTTTTGACGGCATCGAAAAGCTGTGATTGAAGCTGCGGGTTGTTACTTGTAGAAATACCCGAAAAAGCGGCGCTGATATCTTTTACGACGATATAGAGGGCATTGGCTAAACTGCCGGGTGTGCTGCGGTTTGTACTGGGATTGGCCTGTTCTAGGTCTAGGATTTCTTGCCACATGTCTTGCTTGACTTGCAAAAGCTGATTGGCCGCATTGGCGACGGGCGTGGCGGAAGGGAAAATTTGTGCAAAGTAAGCACTGGCTGCTTTTTTATATTCAGATTTAAAATCGTCAATGTTGTCGGTTGAGGGAAGCTGGAATTGGGGCTGAGGGGTAGTGACTTTTAGTTGATTGGATAGGTTTTGTACGGCAGTTAAAGAGGCAAGGGCTTGTTGCGATAAGGTAAGCGCTTGTTGCAAAGAGCTCATGTGGCCTGCCATCATTGAGTTGCCTGAGCCAATATAGTCTAATTGCAGCATGCTCTGCAAGGTGCGAGTGGGAGAGCCCGAGACATGGACTGTAATGATTTGGCCTGTTCCTGCTTGTTGAACTTGGGCATCATAACTATAATAGGAGGACTCCAGAGTCAGGGCGCTATTAAGAGCTCCCGATACATCTACTCCAAACTGGGATAAGTTTTGCCACATTCGAATTGTATTGACTTTGTCTTGGTCGCTTAAAGGGGGAGAGCCTGGAGCGGGAGGAATATTGACAAAGGCAAGCGTGCGCATAATATCGTTCAATTTCGTCACCATATCTTCATTAAAATAGGTTGGAAATTGCGTCTGCCCGTTTGAATCTATCACACCGTTTTGGGCAAGCTGGCGAATGGTGTTGATTTGACTGAGAATAATATCATAATCGGAGGATGTGATTTGGTTCGGGTCTTGCGAAAAGACGAGCTTTAAAGGAAGGATCGCTTGCGTATATTGATTTAGCAGCTGAGGACTCGTGTATTCACTAAAGTTGGCTTGAGTGGCTCCTATGCCTACGATATCCACTTCCATACATTTTCTCCTGTAAGGCTAAAGTGCCTCTTATGAAGAGGCACTCGTTAATTCTTCCGCGGCTTTTTTAAACCGCTATATCTATAGACCTCTTCCAATTATTTAAGTTGGAGGGTTGAGAGATGCCTGAATACATAATTCCGGTATTGCCTGAGTAGATGAATAAGAAGGCGGGGTCCATGACCTTCAATGAGAAGGCATAAAAATCTGTTGTGGGCAATAAGGTTTCTTTAAAAGCATCTGTAATGGCTGTCGCCTGCTTCGTATCTTGCTGAATATTCAAATGGTAGAGTTGATTTTGGAGCGTGTTGATTAAAGACAAGGGAGATTTAACGTCATCTAAATCGCGAGAGTCTGGATTAGGGGTGCCATATAAAGTATTGGCTAACTGAAGGGTGACCAGCCTGGTTAATTCTTCTCCTAAGTGAGGCAAAACCAATTTAGGAAACAGTTGCTCTAAAATTGTCAGTAATTGTTCGCGCGATAGACGGGTGGAAGGAGTTGGTGTTTCCACAGGCTGGGCTGCGGGTTGGGCTGCATTAGCTTGTCCTGCCGTATTTGCGACCGCGGAAGTAAGGGGAGGAATTCCCACCGACTCTCGAGGAATAATGACAGCTTCTCTTGCCACTGAAAGGGCGATCGGAGTGGAGACTCCCAGATCTATCAAATTATTTTGCAAGTCAGATTTAAACTGATTGGCTGATACGGGAACGGCATTATTGCTTTCTTCTGCAAATGTGCGTTGCAGAGCTTCTCGGGCAATGGCATCTGCCTGAATCAAATTAAGCACTTGATTAGAGGCAATTAAATCAGCATTTAAAGAATTATTGAGAATCGCCTGACGATTGATGTCCGCCCCTTGATTAGCTGAATTAATTAAGTCAGCACTCAAAAAATCATTGAGAATGCTCTGATTATTAATATCAGCGCTTTGATTAGCTGCATTAAGTAAATCGGCATTCAAAGAGTCATTGAGAATATTTGGATTGCTGATGTCAACATTTTGATTAACTGGATTAAATAGATCGCCATTCAAAGCGTTATTGAGAATATTTGGATTGCTGATGTCAACATTTTGATTAACTGGATTAAATAGATCGCCATTCAAAGCGTTATTGAGAATATTTGGATTGCTGATGTCAACATTTTGATTAACCGGATTAAATAGATCGCCATTCAAAGCATTATTAAGACCCGGTTGTTGAGCAAGATCGCTACTTTGTGCTCCCCCTAAGAGCAAGTTTGCCTTAATAGAGTCGAGTAATAGCTGCTGATTGATGTCATTAGGAGAAACAACGGGGCTATTAGGAGTCAAAAGGCCTTGGTTATTCAAATTGACGGCAAAATTAGCTAAAAAAGCAGCCACTTGAGGCGTGAATCCTTGGTTAATAAATGCAGCTTGGAGCTGGGCAACCAGATCCGTCTGATTTTGCTGTTGACCGTTTCCGACTTGTTGCAAAAGCTGAGCTTGTAACTCGGGAGGAAGCAATGAAGGCAAGATACTGGCAAGCAGGCCTGGTACGCCTAAATTGGCTTCCAATAATTTGGCTGCAACTAGTAAAAGGCCGACATTAAGAGCGGTTGCCAAGTTTGATAAATCTTGAGGAGTTAAATTCTGTAAAAGAGGATTGCTTTGAATGAGCGTTTGCAAAGCTTGTAAAGTTAACCCTTGCCCAATGGCTTCTTGGATAGAGTTGGAAAAAGCAATGGAAAACAGTAAGCTGATTGCCGGACTGTCCTTTGGCAAATTCGCTAATAAATCTGCAATAGGTCCAAGGCTGGGAAAGAGAGATTCCAGACTCGTTGTACTGATCAATCCTGTTGATAAAATTAAAAGCTGATTAACAAGCTGGGTTTTTTGTTCCTGTGTTAAATTAAGGGATAAATTCTCCACTGCTTGAGCTAAGCTGGCTTTAGCTAACAGCCCTTGAATATGCGGGCTGCTTAAGCCAATGACTTCGACCGACAAGCTTCCGGCGCCTTGCGGATCTGTTTGATTAGGCTGGACAGGGTCAACGATAGTCGGCTGGAGAATGCGCCTTGCAATCGGCTTGAAATTTAACAGCGGATCAGGGGTTGAATCCGGAGGGCTATGTAAAATTTGCAAAGATAAGAAGCTCCAATAGCTAGTATTGAGAGCGATTGCATTGTCAAGAGGTTGGACCTGCGCTTTATATAAACCGCTATAAACGGCTGGATAGACTTGTTGCGCATCGTATGTGGGAAAAGTGGGAAGATCTTGTACAGCGGGTGGACCATAGCTTGCAATGCTGTAGGCATAAGAAGGCGGAGGATAGGAATAGATCGTAGCCAATCCTGTCGTCGGAATTTGTCCGGGAGCGGACTGGCTGCCCGAATAGCCAGATGTGTTGCGTAAACCTGCCGTAACTTCTGTGGGAATGTTCACATTGTTTTTTACAATTGAGTCATTTAAGTTATATTGATTGATAAAATTTTGAATGTATTGATTATTAACCGAAACATTAGAATTATACGTATTAGTGTTTGAATTATAAGTATTGATATCGCCGAGCCTGCCGCCCCAATAAGAATTGAAACTGTTCACCTGGCCTTGATAGGTAGCCACTAGAGAATTATAAGCAGCTGTTTGGTCTTTGGGGATTGTATAATACCCATTACCATTATCGATAACTCCGGGAAGTTTTTTGACCGCTGTAATGAAAGTATTATAATTGGTTGTTAAAGCAGCAAATTGAGACTTCTCACTCCCGTTTCCATTATTTAAGGATTGAATCTTGGATTCCTCTCCATTTTGCTGAGTTTGCATCTGGTTTAACTGCTGCTGCAGTTCGTTGATGGCCTGCTGAGCCTGAGCTTGTGTATTAGCTGCTGCGACATTGCGCTGTGTGATTGCGTCAGCTAAAGAAGCTGCTTGTAAGGCGGCGGCCTGGCTTGATTTAGAACGCGTTGCCTGATCAATAAAATCTGATGCAGCTAATTGTTGCTGCTGATTCCGCTTAGCCTCTGTAATAAGCTTAAAAAAAGTACTCATGGAGTCATCGAGGCTAGGATTTGCAAGAGTAGGTGAGCTCGAATTAGGAAATTCGGCATTTAATTCTTGGGTTGAAAAGGCTTGAATCAAATCTTGCTGAACAAAAGCAGGTAACGCTTTAAAGGTTGGATTATTTAAATAAGTAGGGTCAGTAGACGGATCTAGAGGCTGTAAACCGCTGGAAGGAGATCCCCCTATATTATTAATACCGGACATGATATCTCTCCTTTGTGCAAAGTCTATTACCCATCCGTCTAACTGCCGTTGTGCACAAATAATGCCAAGCCTAGAGAGGCAGCATAACGAATGAGATAATCCCATCAGCTATTACTGATAGTTACGTTCAATAGAGAGGAAAATAATTATTCTTCTAAGCCCTTATTTTTATTTTAGCATATAATTTATTTAATTACATTAATAATTGGCTGTTTTTGTTTTTGGTTAAATGCGTTTTTTTTCAAATTCTAAAAGAAAAAATGACAAAAATTAGTTTTATAAAAATGAGAAAGAAGGATAAAAAATAGAGGAGATTTTTAGATAAGAGGTAGGGAATGCCGGAAATAGGTTTAACATTTAAAAAAAGCCAACCCATTTTTGATGGAAAATACGTGCTGATGAAATATCAAGCCCTTCTTGCGTTCTCTGCTATTTCGTCTTTATGGAGGCCGTTAGAAAAGGACCATTACTGGGTTGTCTTCGAAGCTTGGCAAGACAAAAGTATCGTGGGCCTAGCGCTTGTGAAGATGGAGACGGCGTTGATTACGGCTCAGCTTTATTCTTTATTTGTCATCGAATCTTGCCGGCGGCAGGGCATTGGCCTGGCGTTGTTTCGCCATTTACAGAATAATTTAGTACAAGAAAATCAAATACGTGCGCTTGGATTTGAGTATGTCTCGGGAACCCCTGAAGCGGAGGCTATGGAAAAAATCTTGATTCATCAGAAGTGGCCCGCTCCCTTTCTCTACGTTACTCGCTGCTATTTTATTGCCGAGCAATTTTGCCCTCCTTGGTATCGCACCTATTCCCATAAGCTTCCTGCGTCTATGGAGGTATTTAGTTGGAAAGACTTGACTGATCAAGATAGAGAAAGAATTAAAAAGATGTTCGATGATAGTTTAGTTCCATTTTATTTGGACCCTTTTGCGAACGAAGAGTATCCACTTAGTGAATCAACAAGTTTGGGATTGCGTTATCAAGGAGAACTGATTGGCTGGTGCCTGACTCATCTTGTAGATCCTCGAACGATCCGCTATTCCAATCTTTTTATTCTAGACCAATTTAAAGCCGTTGGATTGGGGATTCAGCTTCTGATAGAATCTATACGCCGCCAAAAACTTAGGCCGGAGCTGTTTGCTTATGCCTTTTTTATGATTCGAGTCAATCTTATCCCTCCTTCTTGGCAGCATTTTGTAGATAAAAAATTAATTCCCTATAGCTTTAAAGTCGAGCGGGTCAATTGGGCCATGCAAAGATTTTTTAATCATCTCTATATGCGGCCCATTCGACCAGGAAGTTAAAACGCATCAAACAAAAATGCGCAGCGCCCATTTCATGCGTTCGACTTTATCCGTATAAGGAATGAGCCGTTTTTTAACAAAAAATAGCCAAGATGGATCAATTTCTTCGACATTGACCTCAAAAAGGGCCCGTGGAATGGGAAGCTGCTTATGAAGGCGTATCGATTCCACTAATAAGCGAATGCCGTATCCAGAAAGAAGGAAGGAGCTATCAATGTATAAAGCTGTATAGCGAATGGTCTGAGGATCGATCCGATGCGTGATGCTCCAGCCAATGATTTGATCATTCCGACGCAAGCCGATACTGGTCGGATAGTCAATGATGTTCTCTTCGCGAAAAGGAGAAAGATAGGGAAGAAACCTGCCCTGCTCTTGCCTATACAAAATTTGCTCCCTTTCTCTTTCCGTCAATTCACTCCACTTGAAAAGAGTCAAATCGGGAGGAAAACGAAAGGATGAGCGAATCCAGGGAGGATTGAACGCATAGGCATCGAAGTGGCAGCGGACTAGATAGACCTTGGGACGCATCCACCCGACGTGAGCTAAAATTTTCTCTAAAGCTTCTGCATGAGGAGCCTGCTTTTCATATTCAAATCCAATCGCATGCACAGCCTCTTCTTGAACCAAAGACTCCTGTAAGAAGCGAAATATGGCGAGACCAATGCCTTGCCGACGATGAGCCTCTTCGACGAAAAGAGAAAAAAGTTGCGCGGTTTGATTCAAATAATAAATTTCCGCCAGCGCTAGACCCACCAACTGATTCCCTAGCCGCGCTTCTATTGCCACACTGTATCCGTCTTCTGTTTGCGGTCTTTGCAAAAGAAAAAGGGCAGAAGGCAAGGCCAGGGATTCATAAGCCTTGATTTGCCCCGCTTCTAAAGTAGTCAAACGTATCTTTTTTAATTCTAAAATCATGATCCTTATCTCTATCATTTTTTTGATAAATTCACAAGGAACAAGACAATTCTGCAATAAATTAAGTGTTAAATTTCATTGTAATAAATAATTAAATAAAAATGTTAATTTAAATTTTATTTAATTATAATGATATTGTAATTTAAATTTAATAAGGTGTTATTATGCCAACCCCTCTTAATTTTCAATCTGATCCTTATGTGGATACTTTAATATTTTGCGGGCAGCCCATCAATATAGAGAAATATGCGGAATTGAAGAATCCCGGCATTAAACAATTGACAGAGCAGGCGAAGGCAAGAGCGTTAATGGATTTGAATACGAGTTTTGAAAATCATAAGGCTCATCTTCACTTTAATTTAGGTAGTTTGGCTGAGCGGGTGAAACACTATAAGGAGAATATTCAGATCGACCATGCCGAGGGGCCAGTTATTCATAAAATGGAAGAAATGATTGCAGCGCGCGAGCAGGAAGAGCGGGGATTTGGCACTGTCCATCGATTTTTTCATAAAGTGAGTCAATGGCTGAGCGGGCATGGTTTTCGTACCGAAGCGCAATGGGCTAAATCGATTGTTGAAGAAGTGAGAAATGAACCGAATGTGGATGAAATTACACGCTATTTCAAAAATTACAGCAGTTTTAACCCTCTTGACTCTCGCATTCTCAATGCGGTTAAGCATTTAGATTCTGCTACGATCGAACAACTGGCTAAAGAGGATGCCTTTAATGTGAAAGAATTGCTTTTCAGTCCTTTTGGAAATTTGAACTCCAATTTTTTAACTCATTTAGATGAAGAGCAAAAAAAGGCCTTTTTCATGGGAATAAGCCAGCATGAGGATTTTTTCCCTGTCTTGCAAAAAATTCTGATTAAAGAGGATTTTTTTAGTGATGAAACTCCCGATCAGGCCGATCTTATTAGAAGCTTCCACCCTTTTCTTCCTCATCAACAAATTGTTCAGCGCCTTGTCCTGGCAGCGCGTAGAGAGAAAAATTTGAATTTACAACAACCGCTTCATCCTCAATTCGAGCAATATTTAGCCGAACTTGCCATTAAGCGAGGAGTAGAAAGAGATAACTATGTCACCCTAGCTCATCTTTTGAATATTTTAAATTTAGAATTGAATTTGAACAAAGTCAGAAAGCAGATTCAACGAGGGGAGATTCAGCCGCTTGTTCTCTCAGAAAATGAATTAAGTCAGCTAAATGCCAATTTGAAGATCGATTAATAAAAAAAAGAACGAGTGAGACACTCGTTCTTTTCGCTCTTGGATCAGAATGAAAAAATCCTCTAAGCAATTTTTTGATCGGTACGCTTGATCACAGGCGCTTTTTTCTCGAGCACCGTTTCTTTCTCGATCAAAATCTCGCTGATTGTTTCATCAGAGGGGACTTCAAACATCAGCTCACGCATGAGATTTTCCAAAATCAAGCGCAGCGCACGGGCTCCTGTACCTGCTTCGATGGCTTGCTGAGCAATAGCGGCCAAGGCCTCTTCCGTAAATTGCAGCTTCACGCCTTCCATTTCAAACATCGAAATGAATTGCTTAATAATGGCATTTTTGGGTTCTGTCAAAATGCTGATTAAATCGGGAAGAGTCAATTCATTGCAATTGGCAATGCTATTAAAGCGCCCGACAAACTCGGGGATCATGCCGAATTGGATGAGGTCTTCAGGCTCGACCTTGGAGAGCAGCAAGCTTTTTTGCGTAGGATCGATCACCTCTCGGTTGCTGCTGTCAAATCCAATTGTGTTTTTCCCCAAGCGTTTAGCAATAATTTTGTCCAAATTGACAAAGGCTCCGCCCACAATAAAAAGAATATTTTCCGTATTGACCTTGATATATTCTTGATTGGGATGCTTTCGTCCGCCTTTAGGAGGAACGTTGGCTATCGTGCCTTCGACAATTTTAAGCAAAGCCTGCTGAACGCCTTCTCCGGATACGTCACGTGTAATAGACACGTTGGCGGTCGTGCGGTTAATCTTATCGATTTCGTCGATGTAAATAATGCCTTGCTCGGCTTTGGCCACATCATAGTCAGCGGCTTGCAGCAAGCGCAAAATAATGTTTTCAACGTCTTCTCCGACATAACCCGCTTCTGTCAGCGTTGTGGCATCTGCAATTGTAAAGGGAACATCTAAAATCGAGGCCAATGTTTTAGCAATTAATGTTTTACCGGAACCTGTTGGGCCGAATAACAAAACATTGGACTTGCTAAAATCCACCGATGGATCCTTGCTTTTTGAGCGGATGCGCTTATAATGGTTGTAAACGGCGACAGAAATGGTCTTCTTGGCATTCTCTTGGCCAATAATATATTCATCTAATCTTTGCTTAATTTCTTTAGGCTTAAGAATTTTAAATTCATAATTGGTCGGCGTTTTTTTATCCAGAATACCTGTGCAAAGACGTACGCATTTATCGCAGATATAGACATTCGGGCCGGAAATTAATTTTTCAACAGCCTCTTCTGTGCGTCCGCAGAAAGAGCAACTAGCAAGATCTTTGGTTGTTAAAGACTTTTTACTCATGCTTCATTACTTATCCCAAAAAGGTTAAAATAAAAGTGCTCTTCTACGCCTACTCTTTTTGAAAAGAGAGCATAAATGAGCCACGTGATAAGCCATATTCTAGCTGCTTAAGCTAACAACGGCTTTTGCGATCAAATCGCAACTGGGCAAAATTTGCGTTGCCTATTCTCTATTGTATCAGGTTGTCTTTTTCTTGGGGACTACAACTTCATCAATCAGACCATATTCTTTGGCTTCATAGGGGCTCATATAAAAATCTCTTTCAGAATCCTCTGCGATTTTTTCTATAGGCTGGCCTGTACAATCAGCCATAATTTGGTTGAGCCGTTTTTTAAGTTCTAAAATTTCCTTGGCTTGCAGAGCTACATCAGCCGATGTTCCGCCTATGCCGCCGTAAGGTTGGTGAATCATAATGCGGCTATTGGGAAGGGCAAAGCGCTTTCCCCTTGTGCCGGCAGTCAAAAGAAGGGCTCCCATCGATGAAGCTTGGCCAATGCAATATGTATTGATATTGCAGCCCAAGTATTGCATGGTGTCAAAAATCGCCAGGCCCGATGTGATGTAGCCTCCGACCGTGTTGATATAGATGTGAACATCCTTTTTAGGATCTTCCATCTTTAAGAAAAGGAGCTGCGCCACAACAACGTTGGCGACCTGGTCTGTAATTTCAGTTCCGATAAAAATAATGCGGTCTTTTAACAAGCGCGAATAAATATCCATCGAACGTTCGCCGCGTCCTGTGTCTTCGATAACATAAGGCGTGAGCGACATTTCTGGTCTCGGATAAGGTTGTGACATAGCAATCCTCTATTAATAAAATCGTTGGCTTTGCTTTAGAATAAAGGATTCTTATGAATTTATCAAGCTAAGAACCTGTACTAAAACTCATAATGGTTGATATAGGCGAAAGTCTTTTCTCCTCAAGAGAGTGTATGAAAACTGCTAATGGCCTAGATTAGAGATCTTTTCCCTAGAAAGCGATAGGAGATAGCGGGCGATATAGGGAATGAATATTGCCCGCTATCTTAGATTGAACGCGTTTATTCTCCAAAATTTTAAAGAAAAAGGCCGCTTTACAGGTTGTAATTAAGCCGCATTATTTGACTCAATGCATTCAATTTCATTTGAACACTAAATAGATCGATCGAATTTGGAATAAGCATGTCTTGTACTATCTGCAGAGTCTCTTGAAGTTCAATTTTTATTTCCGGAGCATTCATTCCCTCCACTATTTGCAGAGAGTCCTGCAAAGCCGCTTGGAGCCGCTGCTGTAAGGTCTCATAATCGACATTCCCGGCATTATTCATTTCCCCCACTATCTGCATGGACTCTTGAATTCGACGGTTTAACGCTTCGGGTTGCCCGACTCCCCCTTGTAAGGCATTTGGGTTAACATTAGCTTCTTGTTGAAACAATACCTGCTGCTGCATATGCCATTCGCTTTCCGAAATAACGTGTCCTGGGCTACCTACAGAGGGTGGTTGGCGATTTGCCATAATCGATTGTTCTTGGGTTGTTTTCTCTTTAAGCTCTTTTTGAACTGCAATATATCTTTCTTTTTCAGCAATACTTAAATTATTGATTTCCTGAATTTTCGCAACCACTCGTTGTAGGATAATGCCTTTAAATTCATCATAATCCTTCCTATCTTGGACGAATAATTCAGGCGCTTCAATAAGGTCTTTTATCGCCTTCACTCTGCTTTCTAAAGCTTTCGGCACAGGATGAACGACAGAAGAATCCGTTATTGTTTGTAAAGCCTCTTTAATCAACTCAAAGTCTTCCGATTTTTCAACCGGGATATTATCCAAGTATTGGTTTGCAAGTTCTGCATATTCTGCTCTTAATTTTGTAGAAAAACTCATATAAAAATCCTTTAAAATTAAAGTGAAATATTTTGTTGCTATTAATTTGATGTTGAAAATAATAATCTTATTAAAAATAAGCGCTAAATATTATTTTTAGTTATGTGTTTGTATGTAATTATTATATAAAGTCTTTTGTTAAGATTGAATAAAATTGTTTTTAATATGGGTATAAAATATTTACTTTGAATTGATTTAATCAACTTCAAATAGGATGAAATTCAACTCGTGTTGAATTGAATTTTAATCCCCTCTAAAGGGAGTAAAAATAATCAAGTCGTATACAACGGATCTTAAGGATAAAGAAGGGGAAGCCTTGGCTATAGAGCGTATAGAAGAAAAAAAGGAATAATTTTACCATCCGCTTAGGCGGAGGCAAACCCATGGACGGGTTATCATAATTATTTGTCTATAAGGTGAGCACTATAAATTTATCGGCGAGGAGGACATTGTTATTTTTTATTTAGATAATCTTATTTTTTCAGAAGATTTCAAAGATTAGACAGGAAGGGAAAGTTGCTTCTTAGGTGGGTAGTTCTAAATAGGAGATGTGGTCATCGTTTATTTAGAACTACCTTCGTAAAGTAGGACTTCTTAACTCCAAGTTGCCTTATCCAGCAAAAATTGTTTAATTTTGCGGTCAAGGGCCAAGTTGTAAAGCTGTTCGCGCAGTTGCTGCTTGTCGCTGTAAATATCGATTTGGCTGCGTCCGCTTGGAAGCAAGGCGATTTGTCGAGAAAGTTCTTCCGATACTTCATCGTTGGTCACTTCAACGTGATTGTCTGCCGCAACTTTGCGGAGCAGGAAGAACAGCTGCAAGTGATGAAACGTGCTTTGCTCGATCATCTTCTCGATCTGCTCGTAATTTTGCTGGGCATAATCTTCTTGATTGCGCGATTCTAATTGTTTAAGATAGTCATCCAGGCGGGATTGCTTATTTGCATCAATATAAGATTGAGGCAAGTCGAACGGATACTTCTCAACGAGTTGCTGTTCTAATTCTTGCACTTCCTGCTTGTAAGCCTCGTCTTGAACTTCGTTCTTTAAACGCTCTTCAATTTTTTGATGAAGTTCATCAATTGTTTGCAAGCCCACTTTTTTTGCCAATTCATCATCGACAGCAGGAGACTGACCTTGCCAGACTGCTTTGACTGTCACTCGGAATGGCACAGATTGGAAATCAGGATTTGGATGATCGGGGTTTTGCTCTGTCTGTCCTTCCGCGCTCTCTCCGGCTTTTAGTCCAATCACTTTTTCGCGCATCCAAGAGGGGAGGCCCGCTTGATTGACTTGCGTACGCTGATTATCAATGATTTGGCGGGGAGGATTTTCCAAAACAGTGACGTCTAAGTCGACAAAATCGTTTTCTTGGACACCCCGGTCTTCGATCGGTTCATATGTGGTAAATTGCAAAAGAACCTGCTGAAGGGCGTTTTGGCGATCTTCTTCCGTAATGGGGTTAGGCTGCACTTTTTTCAGCTTTAAGTCTTCTGGTTGTACAGTAGGAATGACAGGACGGGCTTCAAATTCAATGACAACATGAGCGCCCTTTTCTCGGCTGCATTCATGGACGACTGGTCGCTTAATGTTCCCATCTTTTAAAGGATGAAGATGCGTCAGCTGAATGGCTTCATTAAAAGCTGTTTGTAAAACAATATCTACGCATTCTTTTTGAACCGAGGCGCCGTATCTTTCTAAGACAATCTGATCGGGCGCTTTTCCTTTGCGGAAGCCGGGAATATTGACTTCCTTATTGATTGCCTTAAGAGCTTTATGATAGGCCGCTTCAACAGCAGCCGGCGCGACTGTAATGTCAAATTTTATTTGACAACGCGGCTTTTTGGTTACTTGTACGCTAAGATTATCATTGCTAACGGTCTGGACACCGACTTCTGTCTCTTGAGTTGACACAAAAACCTCTTATAATGGGTATCTTAAAATTAGCGGGTGATGAGGTTCGAACTCACGACCCTCACGTTGGCAACGTGATGCTCTACCACTGAGCTACACCCGCAAAGCTTTAGATGTGAGCGAAGGTAAGGATGCTTCGCTTCAATATTAATGGAAGTTGAATTACCTTACATTAACAGTTAGAATTTATAGCGGGTGATGAGGTTCGAACTCACGACCCTCACGTTGGCAACGTGATGCTCTACCACTGAGCTACACCCGCAAGATTATATCCATTTTTAGCGGGTGATGAGGCTCGAACTCACGACATTCACCTTGGGAAGGTGATGCTCTACCAACTGAGCTACACCCGCAAGACTTTTTTGTCTTGTGGAACGCATAACTATAAGGACTATAGAATTTTTTCAGCAAGCATAAAATTTTTGTTGGCTTGAAATTTGCCTTAAAATAGCGCTGCAGCCTTTAAGAAACCCTTTAAGAGGGGGATTAAAATTGCTAATGGTTTAGATTCGCGTCTTTTTCCTAAGAAGAAAAATCCTCTCAAATATCGATTGCTAGGGATTGTATACACCCTCTTAAAACTTCGAAAGGGGAATGGCTTATCGAAAATCGGAATAGCTTATTGATTGCGTTTTTATTGTATTATTCTATCAAAACAGGTAAAAATGTTAGGGCAAAGCTAAGAAAAGTAAATTTTGTTCGCATATTTAATGCAGATTCGCTAATAACGGTCTTCAACCAAATTTATACGCGATGGAATTGAAAAGTTGGTTGTTGGCTTCGCCAAGGCTTCGAGCTAAATGATTGTAAATGATCTAACACTGATCAATTTAGGATTTAATTTGACTAGGAAGTCTTTAGAGCTTGTTAAATCATTTATAATCGCTTGCATTTGAGCCATTAGAAGGTTTTTAACAGATTCTTGGGCGTTGCCCATTCTTAAGTTGCCAGTTCCCTTGTGTATAGCCTTTGGTTTTAACATTAACGCACAATAGATCGAGATAGAACAATGTTAAACTTTCGCAAGCTTAAGCATGACTTTTCTCCGACCATCTTAAAGGATGGAAAAGCCCTTTACGATAAAGGGATGGTAGTTTCTACTAAGATCATTAACTTAAAGCCCGATTTAATTCGTTTTAGCTGTCGCGTCATGGGAAGCTTTGATAATTGCTATGAATCAGAGCTTGAAATTGATCGTCATGAATCGGTTATCATTGATTCGGATTGCGATTGTCCTTATAAATACGATTGCCAACATCTGGCGGCCGTCCTTTTTCATTTAGAATCTCACTATAATCAAATTTTGGTCGCTTATTCCAAGGAAACGGATTTAGATAAAGCCACCCATGTGGACGACCAAGAAAAAGAGCATTTGCGCGAAACATTTAAAGAAGCCGAAACCAAAGAGCATGCAAGGCAAGATAAGAAATTTCAAAAAGAATTATTGGAAGAATATATCTATGCTTCTCAGCTATTAGGGCAATCCTCTTTTTTTCATCCCGAAGAAGAGATTGTACAGGACAAAGCTGAACTGGCCGTCATCTTTACGGCTCCCCAACAAAAAAATTTGGATCAAATTGAGATTCAATTGGCGTTGCGGCTGCCTTTTCGATCGAAATCCTTGAATATTTCTCAAATTAAAACTTTTTTAGATGCCGTCCGCTACAACGAAGCGCTTTATATCGGAAGCAAACGCTATTTCTTCTCGCTTAGCTCCTTTGATGAAGCCAGCTCCCAAATACTCAAAATGGTTATTGATTTTGCCCGCCTTCCAGACAATAAAAGCGACAAGCAGCAAAGAACGGCCTTTATTGATATTGAGGCATTTGGAACGCTGCTCGCGGTTTCTTATACTTTGGCGGAAGAGCGTTTTTCCAGTTCAGCGCCTTTGAGCGAGCAAGAATCGGAACTCTATCCGATGCCTTGTCTATATTGTGGAACTATAGAAGAGCCCTTAAAATTGGCTATGACTCCCGCAGCTTTGCGTTTTGAGTTGGATTATTTGGAAGTGCCTGCTCCTAAAATTTTGCTTAAGCCGAAGATTGTTCTTCTCAATGAGGCAGTTATCACAAGCGAAGAGGCTTTATTATTTGAGTGCGCTAAGCCTGGGATGCTCTATCAAAATATCTATCATCGCTTTCAGCCCAATATCAAACGCAAGCATCTGCGCAATTTGCCTGCAATTCGCAATATGACCATTCCAGAGCCTTTATTTGGAACCTTTGTGGAAAATGCTTTGTCGGAATTAAAGCGCTTTGCAGACGTTTCCAATAAGGAAATTATCGAACGTTTTGTGACTTTGCCATTTGTAGAAAGAGTGGGAGCGGAATGCGATATTCATTACTTAAATGGAGAGTTGGAAGCGTCTTTATGCTTTGTTTATGGCAATGTCAAAGTTCCGGCTGCTGCCTCGCAGCTAACTGTTGACCACATTTCCACCTTTGTTACGCCTGATGGAATTTTGGCCCGCAACTTAACGGAAGAACAAAAGATTATCGACCAGCTTTTTCAAGATTTTGTTTATGATCCGGCTCAAGGTCTTTATAGTGCCAAAAATGAGAAAAAAATTGTTGAATTCATGACGGAGGTGATTCCCGCCAATCAACATCGCGTCAAATTTAATTGCCCCGAAAACCTCTTGGATCAATTTATTTATGATGACTCCACTTTTATTCTTCGCTTGCGAGAAACCAATCGAATTGACATGTACGAAGTGGAGATTAAAGTCGAAGGCTATCTCAATGGCGTAACGGTAGATTTGCTATGGGACTGCTTATCCTCAAAGCGGGCGTTTATTGAGCTGTCTACGAAAAAATCGGGACGGCGCAAGGCAAAGGCTGAAGAGAAAAAAGGGCTGCACAAAATTCTTGTTCTCGACTTGGAAAAGCTCGCTCCCGTCGTACAAATATTTGATGAAATGGGCATTAACCGCTTAGATGACCATGTAGAGCAGCGTCCGCTTTGGAGCTTGGCTAGTTTGGATGTAGAGCAATTCCAAGGCCTTCCGATTGAATTTTCTATGACCGCTAAATTGAAAGAAATTCAGCAGCAGATGCTTGGACAAATTCCCTGTATCAGCTGCGAGATCCCACCCGTTATCCAAGCGTCTTTGCGAAACTACCAATTAGATGGAATACGTTGGCTGGATCGCCTGCGCAATATGCATTTAAACGGAATTTTGGCCGATGATATGGGATTGGGAAAAACCCTTCAGGCAATTACAACGCTGACGCAATACAAGCTGGACTATCCTGAGCAGCGATCCATCGTTGTATGCCCGACGTCTTTGGTGTATAACTGGAAAGAGGAATTTGCCAAATTCAATCCTAATCTTAAAGTGTTGCCTGTCGATGGCAATCCGAATCAGCGCAAAAAATTGCTCAGCGATATAGAAGATTATGACGTCATTATCACGTCCTATACGCTTTTACAAAAAGATATCGAATTTTATAAAACTATTCCCTTTGGTTATGCCATCCTGGATGAGGCGCAACACATTAAGAACAGGGGAACGCGCAATGCCCAATCTGTCAAAATGATCCAGGCGGCCCACCGCTTGATTTTGACAGGTACGCCCATTGAAAATTCATTGGAAGAATTGTGGAGCTTATTCGACTTTCTCATGCCTGGATTGCTGAGTACATATGATCGCTTTGTTGAAAAATACATCCGCCATTCGCCCTCTCTGCAATCGGGTAAGAATTTAGATAATTTGCGCCGTAAGGTCGCGCCTTTTATCCTAAGGCGTATGAAAAAAGATGTATTAGACGATTTGCCGCCGGTGTCGGAAATTGTTTACCATTGCCATTTATCCGACGTTCAGCAAGAACTCTACCGCTCTTATGCCGCTTCGGCGCGCGAAGAGTTATCCCAGCTTGTTAAAAAAGAAGGATTTGACCGTGTTCAAATTCACGTTTTGGCCACTCTAACGCGTTTAAAGCAAATTTGTTGCCATCCGGCGATTTTTGCAAAAGACCGTCCGGAGAATGGAGATTCGGCCAAATACGAGATGCTATTGGAGCTTTTGCAGACTTTAATGGAAGGGCGGCATAAAACGGTCATCTTCAGCCAATATACGCGTATGCTCAACATTATGCGCGAAGATTTGCAAAAGCAGGGAATCCGCTTTGAATATCTAGATGGTTCTAGTAAAAATCGTCTTAGCATTGTCAAAAAATTCAACGAAGATCAAAATATCCCCATTTTTTTGGTGTCCTTAAAAGCTGGAGGATCAGGACTTAACCTTGTTGGAGCAGATACAGTCATTCATTACGATATGTGGTGGAATCCGGCTGTAGAAAACCAGGCGACGGACCGCGTTCATCGTCTGGGTCAGAAGAATTCAGTTTCATCTTATAAATTGATTACGCTGAATACGATCGAAGAAAAAATTTTAGAGCTGCACAAGCGCAAAAAAAGCTTGGTCAAAGAAGTGGTCAGCCGCGATGAAGATATGATCGCCAAATTAACTTGGGAAGAAGTATTGGAATTGCTTCAAACATAATAACATTTGTTTCTGAAAGAAGAGGCAGAGAAACGGGCGGAATTAAATTTCCGTTTGATGAGAGGAAGGAATGAGTAAAAAAAATCAGACGAGCTTTAAAGGCGTGGTCAACCAGCTTTATCGCTCTGCCTTTGGACAGCTCAATAAATTTAGAGGAGTTTTCTCAAACGATATTGGAATTGACTTGGGGACAGCCAATACGCTGGTCTTTGTCAGGGGAAAAGGAATTGTCTTAGCCGAACCTTCAGTTGTTGCCGTGGATTCAATGACCAATGAAGTTCTGGCTGTCGGGCATAAAGCCAAGGCTATGCTGGGCAAGACGCCGCGCAAGATCCATGCTGTCCGTCCAATGAAGGACGGCGTTATTGCCGATTTTGAAATAGCAGAAGGGATGTTAAAGGCTTTAATTCGACGGGTAACGCCTGCTCGCAGTCTGTTCAGACCAAAAATTCTCATTGCAGTCCCTTCGGGTATTACAGGAGTGGAGAAAAGAGCCGTGGAAGATTCGGCCTTGCATGCAGGAGCTCAAGAAGTTTTTTTGATTGAAGAACCCATGGCAGCAGCCATTGGAGTAGATCTTCCCGTTCATGAAGCTTGCGCCAGTATGATCATTGATATCGGTGGTGGAACGACAGAGATTGCCATCTTGTCTTTGGGAGGTATTGTCGAATCACGCTCCTTGCGCATTGCCGGAGATGAATTTGACGAATGCATCATCAATTACATGCGCCGCACGTATAACTTGATGATCGGCCCCCGTACTGCAGAAGAAATCAAAATCACTATCGGTTCAGCTTACCCATTAGGGGGAAATGAGCTGGAAATGGAAGTGCGCGGAAGGGACCAAGTGGCCGGATTGCCGGTGACAAAGCGCATCAATTCCGTTGAGATTCGCGAATGTTTGGCAGAGCCCATTCAACAAGTCATCGAAAGCGTTAAATTGACCTTGGAAAAATGTCCGCCTGAATTGGCTGCCGACCTTGTGGAAAGAGGAATGGTGTTGGCAGGCGGGGGAGCTTTGATTAAGGGATTAGATAAAGCGCTTATCAAAGAGACCGGGCTTCCAGTCATTGTTGCCCCCAACCCCTTGCTAGCTGTCTGCTTGGGAACTGGAAAAGCGCTGGAATATTTAGATAAATTTAAAAAGCGTAAAGCCCTATAAGTTTAAAAGGTCCGATTCAGAGCACATAAACAAAGAGGTTGTATGAAATATACGCAGTTAGAAGCGTGGATTCAAGAAATTGCCGCTCTTTGCCAGCCTAAAAATATTCACTATTGCGATGGATCGGAATTAGAATATCAGCATTTATGCCGGCAAATGGTGGAGCAAGGGACCTTTATTGCTCTAAACCCAGATAAAAGGCCTAATAGCTATTTGTCCCGGTCGGACCCTCAAGACGTGGCCCGTGTTGAAGATTGCACATTTATTTGCTCGAAGACTCCCCAAGAGGCAGGTCCGACTAATAACTGGCGCGATCCGCAGGAAATGAAAGCTCTTTTAAATAAATTATTTACAGGCTGTATGCGAGGGCGCACGCTCTATGTCATTCCCTTTAGCATGGGGCCCGTGGGATCTCCCATCTCACGTTTGGGCGTTCAGTTGACGGATTCTCCTTATGTGGTCTGCAATATGCGCATCATGACGCGCATGGGAAAAGTGGTATGGGATCTTCTTCAGTCTCAAGACTTTGTGCCCTGCCTGCATTCGGTCGGCATGCCTCTTTTGCCCGACCAAGCCGATGTCTCTTGGCCATGTAATAAAGAAAAATACATCGTGCATTTTCCTGAGACGCGCGAAATTTGGTCTTTTGGAAGCGGATATGGGGGAAATGCCCTGCTAGGAAAAAAATGCTTTGCCTTGCGAATAGCCTCCGTTTTGGCAAGAGATGAAGGATGGTTGGCCGAGCATATGCTGATTTTGGGGATTACCAATCCTGCCGGCGAGAAAAAATATTTAGCCGCCGCTTTTCCCAGCGCTTGCGGAAAAACCAATTTAGCTATGCTCAGGCCGACATTGCCTGGCTGGAAGGTCGAGACAGTTGGAGATGATATAGCCTGGATGAAGTTCGGCCCAGATGGCCGTCTCTATGCAATCAATCCAGAGGCCGGTTTTTTTGGCGTGGCTCCCGGGACTTCGATGGATTCCAACCCTAATGCTATGTTGACGCTTACGCGCAATGCCATCTTTACCAATGTCGCCTTAACAGACGATCAAGATGTGTGGTGGGAAGGGATGACAAAAAACCCGCCTGCACACGCCATTAACTGGTTAGGCCACTCATGGAATCCCCAGTCCGGTGAAAAGGCCGCGCAGCCCAATTCGCGCTTCACAGTACCGGCTTCTCAATGCCCCGCCATTGATCCCTCTTGGGAAGATCCGAAAGGAGTTCCCATTTCGGCTATTCTATTCGGCGGCAGACGTTCAAGCGTCGTTCCGCTTGTAAACGAGGCCTTTAGTTGGCAGCACGGAACATTTTTGGGATCCATGATCTCATCGGAAACAACCGCTGCTGCAACAGGCGAGGTAGGAAAATTGCGCCATGACCCTTTCGCCATGCTTCCTTTTTGTGGTTATAACATGGGCGATTATTTTGCCCATTGGTTGTCCATAGGAGAAAAAAGCGATGCGTCCAAATTGCCAAGAATTTATTACGTCAATTGGTTTCGAAAAGGGGCAGATGGCCAGTACCTATGGCCTGGATTCGGAGAAAACAGCCGAGTTCTTAAATGGATTTTTGAGCGCACATCGGGAAAAGAGCATGCCGTCCATACTCCAATAGGCATTCTTCCTGCAGAAGGCGCAATTGATACCACAAGCCTTAACATCAAGCCGCAAGACATGCAGCAGTTGCTAATCGTAGATAATCAAGCGTGGATGAAGGAAAGCGAAGAATTAGAACATTATTATGCATTATTCGGTGATAGATTGCCAGATGGCGTGCGCCAGGAACTGAATGACTTAAAAGAACGATTAAAAAAATAAAGGCAATCAGTCGAATTGAACTTCGCTATTTTTATCTTTCGGCTAGATTGCTTTTAACCTGAGTTTTGATTTTTCTGCCCTTTGAACCGACGTAAAGCTCTCGCAGATAAAAAATGATAAGCCGGCCCCTAGTTGCCATGCGTGCCTGCCTGTCATTTGCCATATCCGATGCTTTGATATAGTCCAAAGGGCAAAACTCAAAAATGGATTTATCTCAATTGATTGAGACTAGATGCTCAAATTATGACAAACGACCCTTCATTGTTATTAAAAAAAATTCGACGGCTGACGCAAGCGCTTCTCATTAGCGGTGCGCTCAATATGGGTGTTTTAGGACTTCTTTCGTATTGGATGATGCGCGAGAGGCCCCCGACTCCTTACTGCGAACTTAGGCCCGCAAGCGATAGCCAGCAACAGTTGCCTTTAGCAGACCATCGCGGGTGCACCGAAGTTGTTGCCCAGCTTTATAAGCTGCCTTTCTATTCTCTAGTCAATCGCCTCACACGCAATCAACTCGTCGAAAATGGATATGCCGAACGGGATTTAGCGTTATCGTGCTTGATCGCCTTTCACTACTTTGATATTCAACGCGCTCTTCCGCCAGATAATCAGCCTCAGCAAAAAAGGCTTCTAGTCTGGAAGCATGCGGCCACAGGCGAGCTGATCAACCTGCCCGTCTATCCGAGCTTAAGCGATAAACAGTTTGATGCACTCATTCATTTTGCAAGAACGGAACGCTGGCCACTGACAGCCCAAGGATTATTTTTAATGTTACAGCGGCAAAGCAAGGAGGCGCATTTAGATCCCGATTTGGTTGAAACGTTCATGCTTACCCCTGAATTTTGGACTGTTGAGCTTTTATTCAGCCGTAGCGAGCAACCGATTAGCAAGCAAAAGATTCTAACGATTTTAATAGAAGGCAAGTGGGATCTGTTAAAACAATTTGCCGATCAACAGCGTCAGCTTCACGACCTTTCAGATGCCAGAAGACAAAAATTTTTGTTAGATTATATTAAAGAGGGGGCCAAATCGGCAGCCGAATGGATGATTAAGTCTGACTGGGACTTTGCTGTAAAGAAATTGGATGATAACCAAGCCACTGCCATTTTACAGCTGTTAGATAAAACGCCTGAGAGCGAGCGCTTTGCTAAAGAAATGCTGATAAGTCCGCGCAGTACAGGCGTTTGGCGCCAAGCGTCTTTGCGCCTATATGAATTTGCTGGCGAACAAACCCCCAAGGAATGGAACTACCAGATGGCTTTGGCACGCTTTTCTCCCGAAAAGTTGTCCGAAGTCAAATTATCTCCTTCTCCCTCTTTACCTTTAACTGCTCCGCCACCTGCCCTAACTCTTTCACCTATGCGTCCCTTACCTATAAATGAGAAGGCCCCCATAAGTTTACCTAAAACTCTTGCCGCTAAAGATGCCCTTTCAAACGATCCGTTGGCAAATAAGCCCCGCACGGCTAAAAAAGCCGCCCCTCCTCCTCAGCCGATCTCCTCTACTCGTACTTATACAGTTCAAAAAGGCGATTCTCTTTGGAAAATTTCCCAAAAGTTTAAAGTGGACGTGAACGCTTTAAAGGAGGGCAATCAGCTTCAATCTGACGCCATTAAACCTGGAATGGTTCTAAAAATTCCTTAAGCTAAGAAGCCGTCCTAAAACTACCGATGGCTATTCATTTTTTTAAATTAATCGGATGATTCCGGGCTTTGGGCTAGAATAACGACAACTATTCCCTCTTGCTGAATATGGCCGTTTTCATCTACAAAGCTATTGACAAATCGTTCGATCTTTCTCAGCACTTTTTGCTGTACCTGAGGAGGGACATTGCGGATAAAATTCCAATAGCTATGAGATTGAATGGATTCGAGATATTCTTCTTTCGTATATTGGTGGATATAGGGAATGCGGGCATTAAGGATAATTTTAAATCCCTGACTTTCTAAATCTTGTAAAGAATCGACGTTCTTTTTAGGTAATTTTTGCCCAATAGCCTCTTCGATAATTTTTTTGATTCCAGAACTTAGTGGATTGTCGGGCTTTTGTTCTTTTGAATATCTATTTGCTCCAACGATAAAATAATAGCCGCCGGGTTTTAAAAGACGCTTGACTTCATGAATGGAGGAGGGGTTGGCAAACCAATGAAAAGCGGAAAAAGCGGTAACGACATCAAATTCTGCATCGGGAAAGGGAAGCCCCTGGCCCACATCTCCTTGAAGATATTTGATGGAAAAAGGCTTCGTATTGGCCGCTCGCGCTTCTTCTAACATTAAAAAGTCGCGATCTACGCCAATGACATGCTTAAATCCATTCTTGAATAATTGCCTGGTTGAAATTCCAGTTCCTGCCCCTAAGTCCAAAATTCGGGCATCCAAACTGACGTATGATCTTAAAATATTAAATACTTCTTGCGGCTTTTCTTTGCGTCCTGCCACATAAGCATGCCGAAGAGGGCCAAATTGGGACCACACCTGATTGGAAAGAGGTTCATCTTTATTGTTTGTCGCTTCTAGCATACAACATAAAGAGCAAGCAAATACGAAAATAAACATATACATATACACGACTTTGGTTTGTCAGACGAAATGGCGAGATAAATAATGCTTGAATAATAGCGATTAAAGGATTAGCTGTCATTTTTTGTCCTTTGCTCATCCTTTTTTTTCCATTTCCGCCTTATAATAAAGGAATTAATTAAAATTTAGATAGATATCTGGCAAAAAGCACGCAAGAATTAAAAAAAGTAAGTTCCGGCTTTTCCACATTATTTATTTAAATTTTATCATAAAATTAATAGATTAAATTTCCAATTAATTTTTTATATTTAAATGTGCTGGTTTTATTTATTATTGTAAATTTTCATTTTAAATTAAAATTGTTTGAGTAAAACCTATATCAAATGGGAATTGTAAAATAATTTAAAAAAATAACTAGTCATTTTAATAGAGGAATGACCTATTAACCTGAGTTTTTTTGCTTTTTTGACTGCGTCAAAGCCTTGGAAATGAAAAAATGGCAAGAGCTTTTATGTCAGTCCAAAGGGAAAAAAAATTCAAACACCGGTTATGATAAACAGTCGTCGAATCTACAATCCCTAAGAAATGAATCTATGGGGAATGCGGCGAGAGGCTTGGTCTGTATTTGTGTTATCAAGGTTGATAAGGGAGAAGATCTTGGCGCAGCTCTCGCCAAGTAAAGCGTAAAGAAGGTGGGCTGGATGAATGGGAAAGGTTATGCTGAGCATCCAGATAGCCGGGTTTTAAGTTCAGAGCTTTTTCAAAAGAGGCTTTAGCCAGCTCGTTATCGCTTTGGTAAGCGTAGACTACCCCTAAATTATTTTGACAAGCGGCATTAGAAGGATCTTGTTGGAGAGAAAAGACATACTCACGTAAAGCTTGGTCGAATTGATTGAGTTTAATGTAGCAATTGCCAGCGTAGAAATGGGCAAGGGGAATATCTAAGCTTTGAAAGATTTCTAAGGATTCTTTGAAATTCTCGCGATTAAAAAAAATTTTCCCTTTGAGCAACTTTTTCTCTGGCGGACTTAGATTTGCACGTTCAATGACCGCATCAATATGTGAAGGGGAGTATTGCCGCAAGACCTTCAATTCTGCTTGGCGATGAGCCGCTAAATCGTTGGATAAATTCTCTTTATGCCGACGATAGCTGGTTAAAGGAATATCTAAATATTTAAAGCGGTAGAGGTGGGCCAAGCGCATCATCAATTCATAATCCTCAGCATGTTTGAATTGTTCATGGTAAGGATGGGTGATCAAGCAGGCCCGTTTGGCCATAATGGTGCTAGGCCCTGGAATAGCATTTCGAAAAAACATGTGAGCTAGAAAATTTTCGGGTGGATAATCCAAGCTATGCATTTCTCCTAAAAAGTGTCCGTCGATATCGATGATGCGCAAGGCTGTGAAGACGATATCTACTTGCGGATTGTCTTTAAAAACTGCATATTGATAAGCGATCCGCCGGGAATCCATCACATCGTCTCCATCCAATAAGCAGATATATTCTCCTTTGGCAAGGGCTATGCCTCGGTTGCGAGCAGCTGAGGGGCCTTGGTTGGGCTGCGCTAACCAGCGAATACGGGGATCCTTTCTAGAGAATTGTTGGCAAATAGCTGCGGTTTCATCTGTTGAGCCGTCATCAATCACAATGACATCCAGCAAAGTGTAGGTTTGAGCGAGGACGCTATCGAGTGCGGCAGGTAAAAAGGGAGCTTGATTATAAGCGGGAATAACCACACTAATGAGTGGAGCGGAAGCGTAAATCAAGGGATTTTTCTCTTTGTTCATTGTTAAAGCTCATCTCAAACAATTCGCGTTTCTTATCGCCAAAAAAGCTTCGCAAGCCTATGTCGAAAATCTTTATTTATTTTTGGCTCTTGACGTGCTAAGAGGAGATGTTAAAATCCATAATAACCTATATTTGAGATTATTTTCCTCTTAGGGAAAAGAATTCGAATCTAGGCGATTAGAAATTCGACGATATGCGCTTATCAAAATCCGAATTGTCAAGGCACGGGATCGTGTCCGCCAGGATTCCATGGATGGCAACGGGCAATCCGCTTTAAACCTAACCAAGCTCCTTTAAAAATTCCATGTTTTTGCAAGGCTTCGATCATGTAATGGGAACAGGATGGATAGAAACGGCAAGTGAGTCCTAGTAAGGGGCTAATTGTAAGCTGGTAAATTTTAATTAGAAAAATGAAAATTTTTTTAGGAATCGTCTTCACGTGTGAATGCAGCTTAGAGAGTTAGATTGCGTCCATTTAATTAATGATTAAATCAAATAGCCTCAATCAAGAAGAAATAAAAGACGATTGCTCGAAAGCAATCGCCTTAAAACAAAGGAGATGATGGGTTGTTTAAATCATTTCTTAGGTCGTATGAGCCAAGAAATCGCAAACAACAGGAAGACTAATTTCAATCGGCCAAGGCATCTGCTCGAACATTGGTCTCGCTAAAAGTTGTCCAGAAAAATGATCTTTATCGAAAGATAAATATTCAGGAACGGAGCGAGAAGGACTGTCCATCGATTCGCCAATAATTTTAATCTTGCGAGATTTCTCTTTAATAGAAATCACCATACCAGGCTTCACTTGGAAAGAACGGCGATCGACTTTTTGGCCATCGACGAGGATATGTCCATGAGAAACGAGCTGCTGAGCAGCAAAGATTGTGCTAGCAAACTTTAAACGATAAACGATGTTATCTAAACGGCATTCGAGCATTTCAACAAAGTGATTAGCTGTATTGCCTTCTAAGCGAAGTGCTTTTTTATAATAAGCAACTAGCTGCTTTTCGCTTAGCATTCCATAGATTGCTTTAAGCTTTTGTTTTTCTTCTAGCTGAAGGCCATAGTCAGACTTCTTACGTCGACGAGCACCATGCACACCTGGTGGATTTGGCTTATGCAGTAGAGGATTTCGCGCACGCCCAAATATATTTACACCATATCGGCGGGCAATGCGATTTTTATTACCTGTATAACGAGCCATTTTATCTCCTAACGATTTCGAGTGCGATCGATGATTTAATTGATCGCAAGTGCGAATTATGACAAAAGAATCGATTTTTTTGCAATGAATATTGAATTTTTTCCTGATTTTTTTCGAATGTTTATTTTATTCTCAACTTTCAAGTAAAATAAAAATAGTATGAACTCTCTTTAAAAGCTATGACTAATTCTCAAACTCTCAGACCAGAAGAAGGCAGCGAACAAGGGATTGTGCTGACGCAGGCCTTTAAGCAATTTTCATTAGAAACCGAACGCTTAGAGCTTGCTTATGGCAGCTTGCAGGAACAATTTAAGGGCATCCAGCGCAGTCTGCAAGAATCGCATATGCGTTTGGCGGGAAAATTGGCCGAGCTGGACTTTGTCACGCATTACTTGGAAGCGATCTTACAACATATTTCACAGGGAATTTTATTTATAGATGCCAATGGCGTGGTGACGACTTATAATGCGGCAGCAGAATCGTTGCTGGGGATTCCGCGAAAAGAGCTGCTCTTCCATCCCTTTTGCGATTTTTTCAGCGATCCCTTTTTGGGATTTTCATTAAAAGAAGCCCTTCATTCTAATTTCTGCCCCAAGGTCTCTTTTGTCTCTTGGACAACTAAGGAGGGGGAAAAAAAAGAATTGGAAGTCGAAGCGACTTTTGTGGCGCTGGGAAGCCAGTCTTATCCTTTAGACTACCGTCAACCGACCGAGTCTCCTATACAAGGATTGCTTGTCTTGATCCGCAACATTACAGAGGTGCGCCGTCTTCAGCAAATTGCCAATCGCCATGATCGTTTAAAGGAATTGGGAGAAATGGCCGCACATTTGGCTCATGAAATCCGCAATCCGCTAGGAGGAATAAAAGGGTTTGCGACTTTGCTGCACCAAGATTTAAGAGATCGTCCGGATTTACAGCAGATGGCCACTTATATTATGGAAGGCACAGACAGCCTCAATCATTTTGTTTCAAACATTCTTAATTATACCCGTCCTTTTCATCCCCATTTCGAGTTGATAGATATCATTGGATATCTTGAAGAAATGCGTCCGCTTTTACAGGCCGATCAAGCGTGGAATGAGCGTTTATTCTTTGAGTTTAACAAAAAAGTTCCCCATTTAGTTCTTCCTATCGATCCGGACCTCTTTAAATCGGCGCTTTTAAACCTATTTGTTAATGCCATTCAAGCTATGCCGGAAGGGGGAAAGCTATCTGTCACGGTCGATCAAGAGAAGGATTATGGCTTAATTTTGATCCAAGACACAGGAATTGGCATTCCAAAAGATGACCTTCCTAAAATTTTTTCTCCTTTTTTTACAACTAAAGAAGGAGGGACCGGACTAGGACTGGCCGAAGTCCATAAAGTCATTCAAGCCCATCAGGGATGGATTGAAGTCCAATCAGAAATTGGCAAAGGCACAACCTTTATGATTAAACTTCCCTTAAAAGCAGTAGAGTGAGGCACTATGTCTATTGAAAAAATCCTCGTGGTTGATGATGAGCTGTTAATGAGAAATTTCCTGGTCGAAGCCCTTAAGCGGAAAAATATTGAGGCTGTTGCTGCTGAAAATGGAGAAAAGGCTGTCAAGCTTTTACAAGATCAAGCTTTTGACATGGTCATTACAGATATGAAAATGCCGGGTCTGTCCGGCATGGATGTCTTACGCAAAGTCAAGGAGCTATCTCCTCGCACGCTCGTCATTGTTATTACTGCCTTTGGTACAATCGAGAATGCCGTTGAAGCAATGAAAGCGGGAGCTTTTCATTATTTGATTAAGCCTTTTTCCCTTGAAAGCCTCCTAGCTAATATTGAAAAGGCTAATCAGCATGTTGCCTTAGTCGAAGAAAACGACTACTTGCGCGAACAAGTTGCGGGAAATCGCTATGCGCGGGAAGTCATTGCCGAAAGTCCAGCAATGAAGCAAGTCCTAAAAGATATCGAACGAATTGCCAAAAGCAACGCTAATGTGTTTATTAATGGAGAAACGGGAACGGGAAAGGAAGTCATTGCCCATGTCATTCACTATAGCTCACCGAGGGCCAATCAACCCTTTATCAAAGTCAATTGCGCTGCCGTTCCCGAAACCTTGGTCGAATCGGAATTCTTTGGTCACGAAAAAGGGGCTTTTACAGGCGCTTCGACAAAGCGGCTAGGACGCTTCGAGCTTGCTAATGGAGGATCTCTTCTTCTAGATGAAATTACGGAAATCCCTCTCGTGCTGCAAGCCAAGCTGCTACGCGTCACCCAAGAGCAAGAGTTTGAGCGCGTAGGCGGTTCCAAACCGATTAAAGTAGATGTCCGCTTGATTTCCACCTCCAACCGCGACATGAAGGAGGCGATCGCCAGTAAAGTCTTGCGCGAAGATCTTTATTATCGCTTAAATGTCGTTCCCATCTATCTGCCCCCTTTGCGAGAGCGGCGGGAAGACATTATCCCCTTAGCTGAACACTTCATGGAACGGATGTGCCGGGAAAACCACTTGGAAAGAAAAAGACTCAGCACGGAAGCGCAAAATAAGCTGCTCCAGTATCGATGGCCGGGTAATGTGCGCGAGCTTGCCAATGTCATCGAGCGTTCGATCGTGATGGATCCGGGAAAAGTGATTCAAGGCGATCACCTCTATCTAGAAGAGGCGGGAGTCAATATGATAGCAGGCAAAACGATTCAAGAGCTGGAAAAACAGCTCATTGTCGAGACTTTGCAGATGCATCAGAACCGCACAAAAGCGGCTGAAACATTGGGAATCAGCCTCAAGGAGCTACGCAGCAAACTGCAAGAATATAATTTGACCTAAGAGGTTGTTCTAAAATTGCTAATGACCTAGCTTCGAGGGCTTTTCCCTAAGAACCGATGTAATAGGGCGGGCTATATTCACTCAATATTGCCTGCTACGTTGGCCTTTAGGGAAAATAGCCTCCTATATGATGGGTTTTAGCGCGGCTTTTAAGAACGCGGCTTGCAAGAAATCAATTTTTAGACTCAATCGGCCTTCAATAAAGAGAGGCAGGCATACAGCTTTCTAGTGAGAAATTACGAATGCTGAGATGCCCTCAGGCTTTTTTCTTTCTAAGTTCTTTTCTTCGCTCTCCCAATATTTCATCCGCATTAGGGAAATCTATTTGCAATAATTGACCCTGCAAATCGTAGTGGAGAGGCTCATAGGAAGGTTGAGAGCTCATATTATGGGGAGGTTTGGAAATTTCAATCATTTGCTGGGCTAGCTCTAAGTCCCTATGGACACCCCCCGCAAGCTTAAGGGCTCCTAAATTTAAAATATCGTGTCCCTGAGCCTGTTGGGGTAGAGTATTTTCTGCAAATTTTTCTTTATTACCGTCCAAGATAAATGTCATATCCGTCAGCATCGTACCTAAATAAGGAATATAGGGGGTTCCGCTTTCTTGGGCCTGGCGATACCTTATTCTTTGATTTTTATATGAACCGGAGGAATTAAATATAAATCTCAACTCCTCTAATTGCTCTGTTGTTTTTTTGGATAGCTTGATTCCGTCTACTTCCTCGTCTTGTTTTCTCAAATTATAAACGGAAGAATTTTCAATCGCTGCCAGAATGCTCTGGACTGTATTATAATCACGAGGGACATGTTCGTTGGCTAAATAATAGGCCGTTTTAACATAAAATTCATAAAGGCGCGTGCGATCTTTAGGAGACAAGCTACCATTCAGAACAAGGCTTGTTGAAAGCATATCAGAAATTTGATTCGTTAACCGAGTGGAGAAAACGACATTAGGACTTGTTTCCTCTCTTTTGTCTTTTTTAGACCAAGCCTGGTTGTTTAGCTCTGAAGAGTGAATGTTTTTTATGCCAATGGCCGATAGCCGGCTTAGATCGCTAGCGAAATTTTCCATAAATCCTTTGGTTCCGTTGCCTTTGGCTATCTTATGCAACTCTTCCCTTATAGAGACTTGGGAATCTTGCACTTTTAAATTGGCAACAATGTTTGCTGCTTGGGGATTAGCGGCTGGCTTAGCGTGATCTAAATTTGAAGCTAAGTCTTTGATGGTAAATTTTTTATCTTCTTTTCCTATTTTAACGAGATCTTTTACATCCTCTGGATTAATCATCCCACGTTCAACAAGTTCCCGTGCCAAGGTAAAAATCACCTCTTTTTCGGCAATGACATCCGGCTTTAGGTCATAGGGATTGCCCGGCTCGTGCGCCTCTCTTTTTTTTACATGCTCGTCCAGTTTCGCTTTCATGATATCAATTAGGAGGGCGACATTGTCTTTATCTTCCTTAATGAAGGACATGGAACGGCCTGCAGCAGCAAAGAGCTGGCGGAATTCTTTTTGTTCGGGCTGTAATAAAAAATTAAAAATGGCTTTTAAGCCGGCTTTGGGATCCTCCTTGCTTTCCTTCACGGCTTGTAGTTGAAGCGCTTTTATTTTATCGGCAAAAGTCTCAACTTTGGGAAAATTGGCCTTTTGCTGATCTATATTAGCGAAAACCTGATCAAATTCCTCTTGTAATTCAGGCTGCTTATTAAGAGTCGCTTCAAGCTGCTTAGCTAAATTTTCTTTTAAATTTTCTAATTTTTTGACGTCATTCTGATTAAATAAGTTGTTTTCTAGGCCTATCTTTAACAAAGCTATCGTTTCTTTTGCTGTCTGCCGGGCCTGTTTGCTCGTTCCTTGACGGCCCTTTACACCGAGTCGTCTTTCTGCGATTTGAAGCTCGCCATCCCGCAGGGTCAGTTTGTGAGAGGTCTGCTTGTTTCCTGTTGCAAGTTCAAGGGATTTTTCCATTAATTGATCAATCTTATTGCGATAGATGTCCTTGTCCTCTTTAGAAAGCAAGGCTTCCTTTTTCTCTTTGGGCAATTCGGTAGGAGGCGTTTCAATGGTTTGTGGCCTTTGAGAAGCTTTTTCCGTCTCTTCAGAAGCAAGGGGAGAGGGAGCTTTTTCTGTTCCAGACAAAGGCGCCTTTGGATTTTGCAAGTCAGACTGTGGGGTTTTAAGCGGAAGGGGAGCTTGGGAGCCTAAATCCGAAGGCTTCGTATCTCTATTTGATTCTTCGGATTTTGTAAGGCGTTCTCTAGCAAATGTGGTCAAAGCTTGATAAGCTTTTAAAGAAGCTTCCGTATGCTTGATCGGATTATCATAAAGAATATCTTCCTTAGAGGAAGACTTTTCTGGCGTTTTGTTTCCTTCAGGAGCCTTATTTCCTTCTTGATGCTTCTTTAAGGCAATTCCTTCTTGATTGATACGGGCCCCCTGAAATTGATCGGTTAATAAGCCGTTTTGCAAAAGCATATAAGCCACCTTTCCAGCCATTTGCTCTAAAGTGGTCTGATTCAAAAAAGAACCATCACGGCTAACTAACTTAACAGAAAAGGAACGTCCGCTTGCTGTCGTAATAATTCCAATTTTTTGACCTTCTTCAGCTTTAACGCTAATTTTCGCCTCGGCTAGAGCTTTGGCTTCTTCCTGAGTAAGCAAAGAAGGGGAAGGAGAGTGAGGATGGATATTATGCATTATTCTCCTCCTAATAATAAAAAGACAAACATTGTTAATATTAATTATAATTTTTATTTTGTTAAAAAAACAATGGTATTAAATGTTTTAATAATTATTTTGGTGGTTGTAATTAACTGTTTGAGATTTAAATCTTGCAATTAAAAGAAAAGGCCTAACGTAAGAGGGTGTATTAAAACCGCTAATGACCCAGATTTGAGGGGTGGACGAACTAGCCATTGGAAAGCAAAAATTAGGGTAGAGTCTAATCATTTCAGCGGAGAGCTAAAATGCTAAACAATAAAAAGCCGATGTAGTAAACCGAATAAAGTTTTTAAATATTCGATTGAGACAAACACATGAAAATTTTAGTCGTCAATGTAGGCTCTAGCTCACATAAGTTATCTTTGTTTGACTTAAAGGGCGAAGAACTTGCCGATCCCTTATGGAAAGGAAGCTTAGATTGGGGGAGGGGACAAAAATCCCGTTTTTTTTCTATTCAAAGACAAAAGGAAGAAAAGATTACGCGGTCATTAGAAGCCAAGGATTTACAAGAAGGCCTTCGATGTTTAATAAAAAGTTTGTGGAGCGGGCCTACTCAAGTCATAGAAGGGCTTTCGGAAATTGAAAGAATTGGACATCGCGTTGTTCATGGTGGAGCTCTTTTTCAACAGCCTGTTCGCGTCAATGCAGAGGTCAAAGCGCACATTCGCCAGCTTATTCCTTTAGCCCCACTTCATAATCCGGCTAATTTAGAGGGGATTGAATTGATGGAAAAATTCTTTCCCGAAGCGGTTCAAATTGCCGTTTTTGATACGGCTTTTCATACTTCTATGCCTGATGTTGTAAAGACTTATCCGCTTCCTTATTCTTGGAAAGAAAAGGGTGTGCAAAGGTATGGATTTCATGGAATTAGCCATCAATATTGTGCAGAGCGCATTGCAAGCTTTCTTGGAAGAGAGGCTTCTTCTTTGAAAATCATTAATTGCCATTTGGGCAATGGAGCGTCTTTATGCGCTATTTCTAAAGGAAAAAGCCAAGATACGACGATGGGACTTACGCCTTTAGAAGGGCTGATGATGGGATCGCGTTGCGGTTCGATTGATCCGGGCATTCTTTTATACGCCATGCGCGAGCAGGGCATGTCGCCGCAAGAATTGGATCATATTTTAAATTTTGAGTCGGGATTAAAAGGCATCACTGGCTCTTCTGATATGCGTGAAATTTTAGCTAAAAATAGCGAACGGGCTCAGCTAGCCTTACAGATGTATATTTACCGTTTAAAAGCGTTCATTGGAGCTTATATGGCTTCTTTAGGAGGAATTGATGTATTGAGCTTTACGGGGGGGGTTGGGGAGAATGCAGCTTATATCCGCTCAGGGGCTTGCCGAGGGCTTAGCTGTTTTGGCATTCAAATCGATGAGCAGAAAAATCTCAATTGCCAGCCGGATCAAGATATTTCAGCAGAAGGGGCCTCTATTCGCACTCTCGTTATTCATACCCAAGAAGAGTGGAAGATTGCGCAAGCTTGCCGGCTTTTGTAGTGTCGATGGTTTGGTCAATTTAAAAATAGACCCCCCAAGCCTTTTTTGTGATTTGCCTTGACGAACAAGGCGAGGGGGCTCTCTTCGCATATTCCTTCAAGTTGTTGAATTTAGAGATATGCCTAAGGGAAAAGAGCCTGCATCTAAGCCATTAGCTATTTTAATATACCTGTTTATAGGTTGAAACCGGCCTCTCCTTGTTTGGCTTGTCCATCGAGGGCGCGCTGAATCAGCTCCCGATTGACACGGGCAACATCGCGAAGAAAATTTAACCGCTCTTTCTGTAAGGCTAATGTTTCAAGCAAGCGCTTTTTGGGGGGCAGCCTGCGCTTCGGCGAGCGCAAATTTTGAATGGTGCGGTGGTGGGCGCGAATATAAATTTGGTTGAATGTATCGATAAGATACTGATAGCCGATTTGTTCTTCCACATCCGCCTCTAAAAGAGAAATAGCTGGCGTTTGAAGAGACTCGGGAACCGGAAGGCCTTTTTGGATGCGGTCGGCTAATTGTCCTCCTTCCTGGATCAATTTATTGAACAGTTCTATGCAACGGTCCAAGCTGTTTTGCAATTGCCGGAGCAAATGGATTAGCTGTGTTGACTGAATGAAGGATAAGGAATGCTTCTCAATTTCTTTATGAATGCGCGTTTTAAAATCTTCTGTCGAACGCAAAAACATATTGGCGGCTTCCTGAAGCTTTAGGTTGGGAATGCCTTTAAATCCAAGTCCTCCTTCGGTTGCATTAATGATTGAGACTTCGGGGTGGTTCTTGGCAAATTCTGCAATCCATTCAGACTCTGTGATCCATTTCCATAACGTATAAATGGGCTTTCCATGAATATCTTCTTTAAGCAAAGGTTGAGAATCGAAGTCTTCGCGGGTTTTAAAATCTTCTTCTGTTAATTGAAGGTTGGCGATAATGCCATCTGCGTAGTGCTGCTGATCTGTAAAAGCCAGATCAACGCCTACAAGGATAATGGGATCGCAACCTAAAGCATGGGCAATTTCAATGCAAAAGTTGACGACATTGTGCCCCTCATCCAAGCTTTCTTCTTCTATTCCCAATTGTTCCTCAAACCATGTGGAAATATCATAGCCTCCTGTTCCGGTCAAATACAAGCGGGGCCCGGAAATCGCCTGAAGGGCTTCTTGAAACAAACGATTGCGGTAGAAAAAGGGGACGTGGTAGGGAGCTGCCACCGCTACGCGTGGCACTTGGGCTCTATTAGGATCGATGGCGACTCCAAAATGGGGAATAATCTCTTTGGGAATGAGGGCATTTAAAGCCGAACTGCCGGCAAAAAGAAGCGCACGATCGGTCAAAGTTTTTAACAATTCTATATTCTTATTTAAGGAAGGGCCGGCGCCGCAAATAATGGCTGGAACTTGGCTAAATTGATTGAAGAGACCATTGCCTAAATATGCCTTAGGCAGACTGAACAAATTGGGATAGAAATTGCGAAAGAAAGGCACTCCGTACTGGAAATATTCATCGACAAAGGCCCTTTTTTCAATAAGATCATAAGAGAGTTGATGGTGCAGCTGCAAAAATCCCGAGGGATTGACGTCTTGATAAAGCTTTAAGCAAGCGACTTCAAAGGGACTGGCAAAATAGGTCCATGATAATTCATTAAAAAGGGCTTTTTCTGCTGACATATCTTGAAAATAAACAAGCTGGACTTGCGGGTCTTTAAGCAGGTGCGAGCCTGTCTCGGTCTCAAATAAGCGATGAAGGACGGCTATGTCTTCTTCTAAAAAAATGAGCATGCGGTTTTTTTGCTCTTTTAACCATTCTTTGGCGGCGGCATAGTAATAGCCCAATCCGATTCCATAAATGTAGAGAATTTCGGCCTGCTGCAAATTGAGAGATTCGAACCAGTCCCTTGCTTCCTGTTTCGCAGATAGGGGGGAGTGGTAAAAATAGGTTTGGCCTTCATATTCTCTTTTTAAATTCAGTTCCCCCGCTTCCGTCCGGCAAAATTGCACGTCGCTAGGATCGGTTGTCTGAAGCTGGAAGGCCAGTTTTGAGTCAATTTTTTGTAAAAAGGCTAAATTCTTTGTCAATTGGGATTGCAAATCTTTTTTCATTCCTCTTGTCCTAACAATTGTTGTTTGCGTTTAGCCTCTTCAGCCCTCTTCAGATTATCTTGCATAATTTCATCTAAATTGGTCCTTAGTTTTTGCATCTCTTGTATAGAGTCCTTAATAGCAGAAAATTGCTCTTCGATGTCGGACGGAGAGTCTTTAAATTTTTGCTCTACGAGGGGATAAAGTTGCTTGAGCATACCTTGCAAGGTTGCATCCAGCTCATTTGCCGTTTTTTGGGTATCTTCATAGAGAGCGGAAAAATCTTCGATGCCATGTTCGAAAAATTGAATCCTTTTTCCTTCGGCATTCCAAATAGATAGATCAAAATCATTGGGAAACCGGTGAAAAGTGACTTCTTTAAATAACCATCCTTTTGGATCCCATTGGCGTGCTTGACCGACCGGCGTTCCTTCTTGATAATGGCACTCCATCAGCAATTGTCCGTTGTTATCCCACATTTTCTCTACCCCATGGCGCTGTCCCTTGTGGTAATGAAGTTCTCTGATCAGCTTGCCTGTGATCGTATAAATCAATACTTCGCCATGTAAAAAGCCTTCTTGGTAATGCATGATGACGTGGGGGGTGCCATTTTCATAAAAATACTCTTGCTTGCCGAATAGGAGATTATGCTTAAAGCGGCGAATGCTGGACACGTTGCCTGAAGGATAGTATTGCAGGCTTTTTCCCTCGCAGTTTCCTTTGAAAAACCAGCTTTCTGCTAATAGCCCTCCTTGAGGATTGTAAAAGCGAGAGGGACCGTGCAACCGCTGCTCGAAGTAGAACATTTCGCCTTTGAGCTGCTCATTTGGATAGTAGTATGCCAGGCGGTCTGTTTGAGGGGTAAAGGAATAGAGATCATCGATGAAAATGCCGAGCTCTGGATCTTTGATTTGCAAGCGGCCTTCGCTGAATTGATACACTTCCTTGGGAGGATGGGAAAAGGAACGGGACTCTTGCGAATAGGTAATGGGAGGAGGGGAGGTGATGAAGCGATGGACAGCACGTGTCATTAAATTAATATTTTGATTGGCGATCGAGAGCAAGAAGTGGTAGCGGCCAAGGTGTTGGGAAAAAGAGGGAGGGTGGCGATGATAGGTCATTTGCTTGGCATTTTGAATATAAAGATAGGCATTTTCAAATAGGGTTAAAAAATGCTGATATCCCAACTCATTTTGCATCTCGCTCTCTTGCAAAATAGTTTGAGGAGTATAAAATTCCACTTGAGAGAGATCTTCTGTGCTATTGAATAGGGGGGTCTTTTCTTCTATGACTTGCTTTAAAATATTGATGCAACGCGTCAAACTCATTTTTACTTCGGTAATCAAATTGAAAATGGTCGATTGCTTAATATTGAGCTTGCTGTTTTGGATGTCCGCATGAACCCAATCAGACAGATCATAGGATTTTTTTAGGTATTGATTGGCAACTTCGGCTAATGGATAATTGGGGACAGGCGCAAAGCCTAGGCCGCCCTCTGTTGCGTTAATCATCTTTACATCAGGATGCTGCTGGGCAAAATGGCTAAGCCAGGCGGATTCGGCAATCCAATCCCATTTTGTATTGATCCATTTTCCATTAATGTCTTGACGCCGCACGGTCTCCAAATTCGTTGTCGAATAAGGCTGGCTAAGCTCTATCCATAAAGGATGGGTGTTAATCCCGGAAGCATAAGATTGAATCTCTGTAAAGGCAAGGTCCATTCCTACGTAAATGATGGGATTGCATCCCATGCGATAGGCAATCTCTGTGCAAAGATTGACCACGTTATGTCCTTCATCAATAGATTCGGCCGGCATGTCCAATTTCTTTTCAAACCATGAGGCCAGCCGATTGACCGATCCGGGAATATACAATTTTGGACCTTGCATGAGCTGAAATGCTTCATGGGATACTCTTGGCCTATAAAGATAGGGAAGATAGAAAGTGTGGTTAGCTAGCAGGCGATGATATTGCTCGGAATTGGGATCGACTCCCAGTCCAAAATGGGGAGTGATGCCGACGTGGTTGAGCACATTTAAAGACGATCCTCCAGCAAAAATAAGCGCCCGATCGGCAAGGGATTTTAATAAGTAAATATTTTTATGAATAGAAGGACCGGCTCCGCAAATAATGGCAGGGATATTTTTAAATTGGCCAAACAGGCCGCTTGCTGCATAGGAGGATTGATACATAAGAAGAAAATTGCGATAGAAATTCGCTAAGAAGCCCGTCTGTCCGGATAAATATTCATTGTGAATGGTGGACATTAAAGAAGAATCGTGGAGGATGTTATAGCAAAGTATCAGGGCCTGTATTTCTCGCTTGGCTGCATAATAGGGAAGGGTAAGAAATTGAAGACGGCGATTGGAAAAAGTCATGAGAAGCTGGCAAAAACGGTCATAGTCTTGAATGTATTCATGAAAATAAAACAAGGTGACTTGAGGATTTCTTAAAAGATCAGCAGCCCGCTCCGTATGCAAAAAATAGGAAATGACCTCTAAATCATCTTCTAAAAAAACGACATGGCGGTCTTGATTCTGTTGCAGCCATGGTAGGATAGCGTCATAAAAATAGCCCAAGCCTAGGCCGAATATATAGAGGACATCAGCCTTTGCTAAGACGTCTTGACTCAGTTGCGCCTGTGCCTCGTCCAAGGCTCCCTTCTGGCTATGATAATAATTTTTGATTCCATAACGGCTGCTGCAGAGGTTGAATTCTCCCTTTTCCGTTTCACAAGGCGTTAGCTTGTACTCTTCCCAAACAAACTCTAGGCGATAGGCGGCCAAAGGATTAATTTGAGCCAATAATTCCCAGTTTGCGTTAAATAGATCCTCATTAAAAGCTGGTTTGATCATATCTGGATATCCTTTGCTAATGTACCGTCGGAAAACCAACAGCGCGCGCGTTTGGCAATATTTTGGTGATAGTCTACTTCTGTAAAAAGCTGTCCATTCTCATACCAACTTTTTTCTATTCCTTCTCTTTGGCCTTGCTGAAAATGGAGCTCTCGCTTGAGCTGTCCATTGGGATAATAAAGATGGACAACTCCATCTAAAAAACCGTTCTTGTAATGCAATTCCGTTTTCAGCGTCCCATCCACATAATAATAAAGCTGCTTGCCCTCTCTTTGGCCCTCTTGGTAAGAAGAGTGGCTATAAATGGCGCCGGTAGGATAGTAATAACTTTGCTTCTGGCTCGCTTCATGTGTAAATGCGTCTTGCGAAAGAGGCGCCGGAATAGGGGCTTTACCTACATTTTTTCTAAAATTCCTATTTTCATTTAAAGCATTCTCTATAATTTTTAAATTAATTGTTATTGCCTGAATTAAAAATTGGTAGCGCTCTTCTGTCAATTTAGCCAGTTGCTGTGCCCGTTCAGTCTCCGAAGGCAAACGGGCTAAATTGCGCAAATCTTTTTGGATAAAAGTTAAGAAGAAATCGTCAAACTGCTCCAGCAAATAATTAAAGCCATTTTCTTTCTTTAATTCCTCCTCTTTTTGCTGAATTAAATGGCTTGGAAAAGAAGAGGGCTGCTTCTGCAAAGCGGCATGGCTTTCTTGTAAAATAGCCACGCATAAGGCTCCGCAGGTCTTCAAGCTTGAATAAAAATTTGAAAGGCTTTCTTCAATTTTCTCGCTATTGACGGGGACTTGTCCTGCTTTTTGAATAGATTCATGGATCATCTTTTCCAAATCATAGGTTTTAGCCAGATAAGTCCTATTGACTTCCGCCAAGGAAACATTGGGAATGGAAAAAAGGCCGATTCCCTCTTCTGTTGCATTTAATAGAGTCAAGTCGGGATGAGTGCGGCTATAAAGGTCGAGCCATTGTGCTTCTGCAAGCCAAGGCCAATAGCTCCAGATGGGCTCGCCTTTAATATTTTTGACTTCAATGGGAGCGCCTAAATGTGGTTTTGTATCTTGCTGAGGGAAAAGCGGATGCCTTTCGATGCCTTGTGCATAATGTTGGCCGGGATGAAAAGCAAGGTCCATTCCCACGAAAATAATGGGACTGCAGCCGAGTAAAACCGCAATCTGCAGAGCCGTATGAATAACGCTATAGCCTGCTTCGATCGGGATGGTTTCTATATTCAGTTGGGATTCGAACCAATTCGAGATGGCATAAGTGGATCCTGAAATAAATAGGCGAGGGCCATGTATGGCTGCCAACGCTTCATAATAAATGCGGTTGCGATAAAAAATCGGCGTTTCAAAGGCGCGATTCATAATTTGGCGGTGAAAAGTCTCTTCCGTTGGATCGATATTGACGCCAAAATGGGGAAGCACGTTGTGGTAACTAAGGACATTCAGGGAGCTTCCGGGACCAAAAAGAAGGGCCCGCTGACCCAAGTCTTTCAACAGGGGAATGTGTTTGATCAAGGAAGGGCCTGCCCCGCAGATAATTGCCGGAATGCCTTTGAATTGGCCGAATAAGCCTTGCGCTAAATAAGAGTGGGGAAGTTGAAGAAGGTTGCGATAGAAATTATTAAAGAAATCCACGCCGAAGCGGGCATGCTCTTGATAGCGGATATTTTGCTCTGCAGTCTCAAAGGCGATCAAATCCTGCAGCAGGGCAAATGGGGAAGCTTTATGCGTTTGATAGGAAGGAAGTGCCGTGATGGCGGCAGGGCGAAGCATATTGTCTTGCGTGAGACGTCTGATGATGGAGCGATCCTGCTCAAATTGGAATAGGCTGCGGATATCGACTTGAATATCGTTTAAAATCTCAGCAGCAAATGGAGTGCCCAGCCAAAACTCGATAATGGCTTCTTCATCTTCTAAAAAAACGAGGTAGCGATTGGGATTGGCTTTCAGCCAAGGCAAGGCCGCTTCATACAAGTAGCCTAGCCCCAATCCATAAATATACAAGACTTCGCAAGTCTCTAAGTTTAATTTTTGAAACCAGGCATGCGCTTCCTGCTTGGGACCTTCTGCAGCATGCAAATAGTAGGCATGGCCGTCTTTTTCAAAGCGAATATTGAGCTCTCCCTCTGTGTTGGAAGGGACAAGACAAGACAAATTGTTCTCTATTCTTTCGGCTAACAGGGAAAATTTTTGAGCCAAAGAGGGATTGATAAGGGCAAAGAGAGGTAAATTTTTGCGAAATAAATCTGGATCAAACATGAGCTCTCATTAAACAAAATTGCGCGCGTCCTTACATAGGAATCCAGTTTTTATTGCCTCCCAGCGGCTTGAAGCGCTTGCGGCGCTCCTTGATCTGCTGCTTCAAGGGATCCTTAGCGGCTTTTTCTAAAGCTGCGGACGAGCTTTGTCCTCGCTCAATTACTTTAGAAAAGGCTAGTTGCAGATTCTTAGCATCCCTCTCAATATCGCGAGCGCGCTGCATCAATTGCTTATCTTTAGGCGTGATCAAAGGCGATCGGGCAAATTCCATGCGCAAACGTTCGATATCAATGTTCGCTTCTTCCAAACTCTTGCGGTTGATTTCATCAAAAAGAGCAATGGCTTTTTCCAATCTCTCAATTTCTTCCAGGACGCGAGAAGAAATATTATCTGAAATCGGACCCGTGTGATTTTGGATCATATTAATCAAATCCGCTACCTGAGTAAGAAGAGATTCAATCTGATTTTTATCTCTCATAATGCCCCAATAAAAAACTTTCGAAGGTAGACAAAGCTTTTAAAAAATTTACAATTTGGCCGAGCAAAAAGCTTGCTTGAAAGGACCGGCTAAGCCAAAATTTTATGCTTATTCTTTACCTTTCTATAGAAGGGTAGTTAAAAGTTCTTGATTTCTAATTTTATTTTAACATTTTGCTTAAACTAAATCAAAAAGTTTAATACCCAGGCTTTGAAGTTATTTTTCCCAAGAAGGATTGACTCAAAAGAATCCCTTGCATTATTCATGCTCCCTTAATCAGCTTTTCTTCCAAAGAAGCTGCCCTAATCCAGTATAGTTGAGATTCGACCATTAGAGAAATGAAAGGGGAAATCAGGAGTGCTTGAAACCTATATTCAGAGATCAAATGGAGACCACGTTCATTGAGTTTTCTGCAAATACAAACCACCGTTTAGTCATTGCAGCCAACGGCCCTATTAGAGTTGCGGCCGGCATGCAGACTTTAATGGAATGGGTATTAAGAAGTAACATACAGGTCTTTCTCAAAACTCTAATTTATCTCTGCCTTTAGAATTGATAAGTTAAATTTAGAAAATACCCTTTATAATCATGTTGTCCGAATTGGAATGCAAAGCCAATAGATAGGCTATCATATTTTAAGCAAGGGTTTAAATGTTCTGTGATGAGATAGAATCCTATTTCATCATAGTGCCTGATATATAAATGATTTCTGCCAAAGAAAGAATCTATTAGGGATAAACTCAAATTAATGGTTCTTCCGCATAAACGCCAACCCTCACAAGAGGTTAAGGACAATCCATTTTTTAAAATGTAATTATGCAGATGATAATTGAAGTTAACTCCTGATAACCAAAGATTTGTGGAAGTGATGTAACCAGCGTAATTAGTTAAACTGGCCACAAAATCACCAATTTTATAATTAAATACGCTTGTTATCCCAGCTGAGGCAAAAGCCCCGATGTACATAAATCTAAGGATCCACCGGAGCCAAAGCGAACGATAGGGGTAATTGACCAGCCGTTCCCCATGGGTAATCGAAGGCCAATTCCCAAAGATCCAACTAATGACGAGGCTCCGGCATTTCTAAGATAGGTAAGAGGGGCATCTATAATAAAAGCATGATTGAGATCCCATGAATAGGAATAACGCAATGGAATAGTTACAGACGTCGTGTCAAATCCCCCAGTAAAACTTCGACCTATATGAGATCCTATTTGGACTTGGTTTACAAGTGGTTGTGCAGTCCAACCACACTGACATCCACTTAAAGGGGACAAATGGCCAATTACGTAATCCGCTTGACCCATTTGAGCCATCAAGCTATTAGGATTTCCAGCTATTGGATCAATAGGAGAGTATCTGGCATAAGCTTTTAATAACCGATGATGTTTTCCCGCATCTCTAATATATTCTTTAAAAAGAGCTAAGCTCTCTTCTCTCGTTGATCCTGTAAAGGTCTCCAAAAGACTAGCTTGTGGAATATCAACGATTAAACTTGTAGAATTTTCAGCAAAAGAGGCAGACGCTTCGATTCCTCTTAAATCAATAGCAAAAGAGACAGCTGACTTAGGTGCCTTGGGGTGCAGCGCCTCATCTTTTAGATAAATCTTATACCATCACAGCTGAGATAGAAATCCCCAAAGAAGGAGCAGAGGGAATGTTAGTCACCCAAGGCGGGCGCTTTGGAGGCTATGGATTGTATGTATTGAAGAACAAACCAGTCTTTGTCTGGAATTTTTTCAATTATGAAAGGATCCGATGGGAAGGTAAGGAAGAGCTCTCTCCTGGAAGGCATACCATCGTATACGATTTTAACTATGCCGGTCCAGGCTTTGGTAAAGGTGGTCAAGGAACATTAAAAGTTGATGGTCAGACAATTGAGAGTAAGCATATGGCTCATACCATCCCCTTTATTTTACAGTGGGATGAAACATTCGATATAGGGGTGGATACCGGAACTCCTGTAGATGACAAAGACTATCAGGTTCCCTTTTCCTTCACAGGTAAAATTATAAATATAACCATAACGCCTCAAGTTGAACAGCTTAGCGAAGCCGAAAAAAGAGTCCTTAAACAAAAGGGATCTCGAAATAACGCTGCAAGTGAATAAAGAATAAGAGGTAATTTACTCAGTGCAAGTCTGCCTGATCATTCAAATCTTGTAGAAGATTGGGCTAAGATACAATTAAACGATAAAACACCTAAGGAATAAAATGGCCATCAAAACTCAGGTTTAATAGCCATTTTCATCTTAAGTGTTATTCTTCTTTGTCGATGACCGATATTTGCTACATTTCATACAAAATCAGTAAAGCGTTCTTTTAAAGAAGTAGGGGCTTGTTTTTCTAATGTAGACCCCTGCTTAGGGGGATTTTTTTGGATTGGAGTTTGATTTTTTCTTCTTTTTGCAACCCTACTGGCTTATTTAAAAGATCGATTGGGCTTTCACTGAGTTGTTTAATCCCTTCAGCTATTCTGAACTATTAGAAAAAACAGAGAAATTCTCTAGCTATTATAAAAGGAATACCGATCTTCTATTCCCAACCTGAGTGGCGAAGAAAAAGCAGCTCTCAATAAGGAAGATGATTTTCTTCGTAGGAACCAAATCTAGGCAATTAGCAATTTGGTGCACACCCTAGCCAAAAGATTATCTTGGTATAGGCTGAAGTAGAGACTGGGCTTGTTGAAGGAGGACGACATAAGGCGGCACACCTGCTCTAAAGGAAAAATCGTTTAAGTCTGCATCATACCAGCCGAAAAGATTCTCGTTTTGATTGACAAGGGCTAAGAAATAGGCTTGGAGGTAACGGTTATAGCCAACGATTTGACGCATAACCTTGGCGTTTAAAGGAACGGCCTTACATTCAATGAGCAAAAGCGGATAATAAGCATAATGAGGATGAAGCCCTTGAGCAAATACAATGATGTCTGTTCGGCGATTGGGAAGGGAGCTCTGCGAGAGGTGCTGCAGATGGGGCATTTGGCTAAGAGATTTCTCCATGGCCAAACACCCCAGGGGGTAACCTAACTGCTGAGTTAAAGAAAGAACGAAGTTTTGCCTGATCTTCTCTTCCGGAGTAGCTGCAATCCATTTCTTTCGCAAAAGACAGAAGAGTTGGGTAGTCTGATCAGGCATAGAAAACTGTTAACACTCTGGTTCAATAATGCCGTAATTGCTATCTTTGCGGCGATAAATGACCTTTAACTTCTGGTCTGCTTCATTTTTAAAAATTAAGAAAGCATCGTTGGAAAGTTCCATCTTCATGATGGCTTCGTCATAAGTTAACGTTTTTAAGGGAAGCGTTTCTTGCTTGATGATTTCATGTGGACGAAGCTGATCGGCAGTCGTGGCATTATCCACTTCTTCCTCTAGATCAAGCTCTTCTTCCTCTGCAGGGCGGCGGAGAATATTGACGTTCATGTCAATGATTGCCCGTCCTTTGGCATGATGATCTTGAATTTTGGACTTATACCGGCGAATCTGCGCTTCTAGCTTGTCGACTGCCTTATCAATAGATGCATACATGTCCTGGCTAGAGGCTTGACTTGTAATCTTGATATTTCCGGCTTTTAAGATAATTTCTACTCGGTGGTCAAATCGTTGAATGTCCATAATGACGGTTACGTCAATAATGCGATTCATGAATCGCTCAATCTTAGAAATTTTCTCTATAGCATAATCTTTCATCGGATCCGTAATTTCTACGTGGCGTCCTGTAATCTTGATATTGTATCCCTCATTCACAAATTCTAAGGCTCTTTCTTTGCGATTCATACGTACCTCGATGGTTAACGTTGACGTTATAGTTGAAAGTTCATTTTTTATATCATTTTGTCAGATCTCTGCCTAGGAATTATACGTTGCAAATAAAAAATTTCCTATTCAGCGAAAAACTCTTATACTAAATAGGGCGATCTCTCGTCAAAAATAAAAAGATTAATAAGAGAATTCATAATTGATCTATGAAATGATAATAAGGCGATGAACAAGCCTTTGTAGCTTTAATTATACACTCCTTTCCTCTCGCCTGCCAAGAAGAAATTGCTATTCCAAACCGTATTAATCTAAATTGAGTTGTTTGTTAATTATATGCTTTTTATTGTGTTTTTTAATTAAATTGCATGTATAATTAGTCCTTTAATAATTAAAGGAAACTATGCCTACCATTAATATGAGTTCTTTACATGCTTCTTTAGGATATAGTCATATTTCTTTGAATTCTCAATTAGCGATTTCTAAGAGCCAGTTAAATGAAATCAAGAGCTCTCAATTTAGAACGCATAGGCAGGCAATAGATGAGAGAATCGATCAATTTGCTCAAATGCTGTTAAGCCCCTGGAAACTTTCTTTGCGTTTATTGGCTTCAGTTATACAACCGGCTCCTGGCGCAGATAAGGAAAGAGGCATGCTAAATGCCGTACGTCGCGCCAGCTGTTTGGCAGGTGCTTTTTTATCCCTGCCTTTTGCTCTGGTATCTCTAACGATGGGATTGCCGCTGCATGTTTATTCTCATGTGCGTCGTCCAAGCTTATCTTTTATCGATTTCTCGCATCTGTCTCAGGCACAGCCTTCTTCTAATCAAAATGAACTCCATATTCGTACCCATAATTTGGGCTTTGTCTATGAATTTTTTGGCATAGTAGGAGATTTAAGGCCTGTCAAGGAACGGGCGCACGAGGTGGCGCAACATCTCTTAAACGATCCGCACCAACCCGATATGATTTGTTTCCAGGAGGCTTTTCATATCGATGGAACGCGTCTTTTATGCGAGGAGATTAAAAGGGTTTATCCCTATATGATTCATAGCGTAGCTCCTCATGGACTAGGGCTCAACAATGGCTGCATTATTGCAAGCAAATATCCTATTAAGCACTTTAGCGTACGGCTCTTTAAAAATTTAATTGGGCCCGAGGGGTGGTCGCCTCGCGGCTTATTGAGGGCGACGATTGAGAAGGATGGAAAAGAGATAGCGGTCTATAGCGCGCACTTGCAGGCCCTATTAGGTAAAGAAAGGGCGGCGGCTCGCGTAGAACAGGCCAAGCACATCGTCCGCTGGATAAAAGAAGATCGCGCGCGCGATCCTTTCATTCCCCAAATTCTCGTAGGCGATTTCAATGCCTCTAAAATAACCGCATGGGGAGAGATTAATCCGACAGAAGCGGCCTTCTTTGAAGAAATGGAAAAGCATTTTACAGATGTTTTTGCTTTAGACCACGACGAGCTCGGCAACAGGACTGCAGGCTCGCCGCGCTTCTTAGAGAGCGATGAAGCCAGGATGATCCGACCGGCAACTGGTATTCCACGCGCAGAGCCTGCTGGAAGTTGGTATGTCGGCCCGTTCGCGAAAAAAAACCTTGTCTTGCGCTTAAAATCGGCATGGGAAGCGTTTTGGAATGGCTCAAGCGATTATGTTCCCCATCCCGCCATTCAAAAAGAAGAGTCTGTTCTATGGGGAACACGAAAATGGGCAAGCGGGCCGCAAACGGCCAACACAGCGCGCTTTGATGGAGCGTGGGTTCCTAAAGATCAATTGGGACAGGAAGGCGATATCAACTCTGCGCGGGCTGAGATCCGGCGAGTCGTAACGGACCGGCAAAGCGCTCCCACGGACCATTTGCCCATGGATGTCGTGGTTGCTTTATAAACTAAGCTTATGCTCTTCGTTTACTCAACGACAGGCAAGCGAGGGAGGGCTGCGCGCCGGCGCTTCAATTCCAGGTTGCCCAATTGCCCGCAGGCGGCCATGATCTTTTGTCCTTTAGTCTGGCGGAGCAATGTATAGTAACCTTGGTTGCGCAAATGAGCTGTAAAGGCTTCTAGAATGGGTTGTTCTGGAGGCTGATAGCGGTCGTTGCTTTGCGGGTTATAAGGAATTAAGTTGATTTTAACGTCTAGGCCCCTCAGATAATGGGCGAGCTGGTCCGCATGGGCTAAAGAATCATTCTGGCCTTTTATAAGCACATAAGCAATGAGCACCTGTCTGCCTGTCTGGCTGCAAAATGCTTTTATGGCTTCATAAAGCATCGATAAGGGATACTTACGCGTAATGGGCATCAGCTTGCAGCGGAGCTCGTCCGTCGGCGCATTCAGCGAGACGGCCAGATTGGGAAGCGGGCCATTCTCATTCATCAAGCGATAGATGCCGTCGATGCATCCGCTGGTAGAAATTGTCAGGTGATTCGGGCCAAAGCCAAAGCCATGCGGATCTGTAAGGATGCGGAAGGCTTGGATAACGGCATCGTAGTTGTCAAAGGGTTCTCCCATTCCCATGAAAACAATATTGCGCACAGAGAAATTTAGCAGGAAGCGGGCAACGAATAATTGGCTGACAATTTCTTCTGGCTTGAGATTGCGCAAAAGCCCCATGCGCCCGGTTTCGCAAAAAGCACAGCCCATGCGGCAGCCAACTTGAGAGGAGACGCATAATGTTCCTCCGGCCTGCATGGGAATAAGAACGGATTCGATTTCTAGGCCATCGGTTGTCTTAAGAAGAAATTTGCCCGTCTTGCCGTCTGTCTGCTCAGATGATAAAGAAAGCGCAGAAAAGTCCGTCAGAGCAATGATCTCTTGCAAAAGGGCTTGGGCATTTTTGAAGGCAGGGTGATGACCCGTCAATTTTCCGGTTCGGCACCACTCTTCATAAACGAGCTCGGCATGCTGGAAACCCTTGCCCAATCGGTCGCGCATCCAGGAAGCAAAGGCATGAGAAGTTTGAGATAAGATAGAAAGTTGTTTATCCACAAGATTATATAATGTGCACCGAAGAGGGCTCGAACCTCTAACCACCCGGTTCGAAGCCGGGTACTCTATCCATTGAGCTATCGGTGCATCTGAGAATTAGTGCATTTTAACAGCTAAGAGACTAAAATATATAAGGCATAGAATTATAAGTCAAAAATTATCCGCTTTCGGCAAGCTTTTTTCTTCTTCTCCGCAGTCCAATTTAAAATCTTAGAGGAAAATAAAAAATGAATACGCATGTTTTTGGAATGCCAAAGCATTAGAAAGAGAAACAAGGAAGACATGTCAGAGTCGTTTCAGCGCACGGAAGGCATTATTTTGCGCACCATCCCTTTCCGAGATTATGATCAAATTCTCGTTTTATTCACTCAAGATGCTGGGTTAATCAAGCTTCTTTATAAAGGCAGCCGGAGCAAAAAAAGGGGAGTGCAGGGAATTTGCATGCCCTTGACAAGAGTAGAAGTCATTTTTAAAGAAAAAAAGGGAGAAATTTTTAGTTGTCAGGAAATTTCCCTGCTGGACTCGTATCGCCCGCTCCGCCAACAATTATCTTCCTTAGAAGCAGGCTGCGAGCTGTTGCAAGTCCTATATGCTACGCAATGGGTTGGCAAGCCATCTCCTCAGCTTTATGCCTTATTGAAATATTATTTAGAAAAAATCCCCGCTATTCCCTATCCGGCTATATTGACTACAAGTTTTCGCCTGAAGCTCCTTAAGCATGAAGGGCTGTTAACGTTCCCTTTACGCTGCAGCCATTGCCAGCAGCCGCTTGTTTCGCAAGCCTATTCTTATCAGTCCGATCTTTTCTGTCTTCAACATCACGTGCCGGGCTCGCTATATTTACAACAAAAAGAATTAGACGTATTATATAAATTAATGGATTGCAAAACCTTTCAAGATTTAACCCAAGTTCTTCTTCCTGCTGATTTTAAGGCTAAAATGGAGATTTTTTTTAAGGAACGCATGCAAAAATAGCGAAAATCTGTTGCTTGTTATAGCGTAAAACTGGTATGCTTCTTTTTCTCTATATGCGAAAGTGGCGGAATTGGTATACGCGCTACTTTGAGGTGGTAGTGAGGGTTTCCTCGTAGGGGTTCAAGTCCCCTCTTTCGCAACTCTATTTCTTAGCTTGCATTTGTATTCCTTCCAAACAAAATCATTTTCTTTTATCACAGAAGACAACATCAATTAATTGTAGAATTACTATGGATTGCCGAGCCTATTGCACAGCCTCCTCCTATCAAATCAAATCTTTATATGAAAGTTTAAAGTCGCAAGGGGCTTCGCTTTATCGGGATGTCATCCATTTTCCCGTTCCGGGCGAGTCGATTGGCGATGTGTTTTATTTTTCCTATGGGGCTACTGTTTGCTGGGGGCTCACGCCTGAAAAATGCCGTTTTTATCTCAATTTAATCAAAAATTTTGAAGAACAGCCTTTAGCAATCGAAGATGTGGAAATGGATGAATTCACGTTCACCTTCGGCGATGTCCCCAAAATAGTCGGAGATGAAATCATTCTGCCTAATCGCGATGTGCTCAACCGCTTGGCTATTTCACATGGATTGGCCCAATCAGTCAAATTGGGGACATTCGAGAACGCGATTCGGCGTACGTTCAACCACACCAAGCATATTCCGGAGGACTTGGCAAAGCATGGCCGGATCCCCTTGTCAAGGCAAGAAATCCGCAAGAAAATGGGAGATCTATTTATTGAACGCAATTCCATTAACTTGCATTTAGATGTATTAGATACGCCCGAATTTTTTTGGGAATATTCGGAGCTTGAGCCCCTTTATGCCATGACAGATAATTACTTGGATATCGATGCGCGCGTGGAAGTGTTGAATCAACGCTTAGATGTTGTCCACGAACTCTTTGAAATGCTGGGCAATGAATTAAATCATCAGCACTCAAGCCGTTTGGAATGGACAATCATTTGGTTGATTATCATTGAGGTCTTGCTTTCCCTATTAAGAGATGTGTTTCGGGTTATTTAATCTCTGACTGCAGGCCAGCCATGCTTAACGCTTTATTAAGGGGATAGTAAAGCCGCTAACAACTTAGATTCAAGCGTTTTTCGTCTAGAGCCTGTCGTCAATTAAGCAAGGTCTTCTTCTGCTAGGGGAAAGAACTCGATTTAGGCTATTAGCGATTTAGTGATGCGTCCTAGACGGATAATCATCTCAAGTAGGGCTATTAGGTTTTAATATACCCTGCTTAGAATTCCCCATTCGGTTTTTCAGCTAATCTTGCATTCACTTCGCTAAGAGCCTTGGTGACAATTTCATCAATTCTAATGGCATCGGCAGTGACCCTCATTCCTTCTTCTATCATTTCTTGAATAACAAACGGAAAATGGGCTTCTTGTAATTGGATTTGGGAGCCTGATTCCCGGAGTCTCTGTACTTCTTGTACTCCTTGTACCCCTTGTTGAAAGGTCTTATTAATAGCATGAGGTGTTTGCGGCCCGAAGACTTTTCTTTGAACTTCTATTTTTTTGGGGCGAATAATCTTTATTGCTTCCACCTGTGGAGAGATGGGCCAATTCACGGATTCGCATTCAGTCTCTTCTACCACCAGAACGGCTTTTGTTGCTCTGTTGACATAGAATTCTAGGTTGACCTCCTCTTTAGGAAGCCCGACTTTTACATGCAAACCTCTTGAGTTTAAAGGAATTTCCTTGTTCTCCACAAAAACCCAGAATTTTTGCCAATGATACACAAGCGCGTTAAGGCATGATTTTAAGGCATTATCCTCACGATAGGCTTTATTATTCCATTGATCTGTTAGCTTTACCATAGCCTGGTGATGTGCTACTTTAAGCTGGTCCGTATAACTTGATTCTTCTGATAGCCGATCAGAACGGGCCTTATTAAGAGAGTTCACCTGCTCAATGAGCTTAAGCCAATCATCTATAATTTCGGGGTAAGCGGTCTTATCTTTTGCAGCCTTAAAGAGAGCTTCTAAATCTGTCCAAGAGGCTGATCTACAGAAAGTAATATAATACGTTTGCCTTTCCGGAGTGGGGGATAAAAAGGAATGCGAACTGCGCGCTTCCGAATTCTTTAGGAAGTATGAGACGATTTCATTATAACACTTTTTCTCGTCTTCTTTAAAATGAGAAATATTAGGAGCTATGTATACAGGTTTAGGATTAGGAAAAAGGAAACTTAAAATAAACATGTAAAATCCTTAATAAAAAAAATGATTCTAATGTTTTTATTAAATAAAGTCAATTATAAATAAAGTTGTTAAAAAATAAACAAAATTTTTTTCTTGGAAAGCTGAAACAATTCTTTTTAGTTGGATTGAATAGCTTCAGGAGAAGAGACTTCGGAGAGAGGGGAGCCTGAAGCAAAAGACAAGCGAAGAATCCAACAGCTTAAAAAGAATAAAAAAGCAAAGCAGGCAGTGGAATTGGTAAGGGCAAAAAATTGATTGGAAAGCTCTCTGGAAAAGAAGGGGCCTTCATTCCATAAAATAGTCGTCAAAGACGTATACTGAAGATAATTTCTAAATAAGCAAGTTCCCAGAAAGGCTGCCAAAGCGGCCAAGCAGGTTTTTGCCACATGAAGGACGAGGGCTGGAGTGAAGACAAGGCGTGCCTGCCTATAAAGGGACCAGCCTAAAAGGAATAAATTGACCCATGCGCTGAAACTGGTTGACAAGGCGACACTCATCGCTCCCCATTCAAAAACAGTGATGAAAAGGGTATTTAAAAAACAATTGATGAGCATGGTTAAAAAAGACCCTAAAGCGGGAAGGCGATAATTGCCTTGAGCATAAAAGGCCGGAGCTAAAATCAGGACAAGCGAAGAGGGGAGGAGTCCAATGCCGTATGCCCACAGGCAACGAGTTGTCCCACAGATCGATTCGTTTGTAAAATCGCCTCTGCCATAAATGAAGTTGACGCTGCTATCCCCTAGGACTAAAAGGGCAGCGGTCAAAGGCAACATAAGGGTGAACGTATTGATTAGGGCGTCATTGAGGAAATGGCGATAGCGTTCCCAATCCTGCGCTTTCAGGGCTCTGGAAAGAGGGGGAAGGATTGCCCCTGCAATGGCGATTCCAAACAGTGCCAAAGGTAGCTGTTGGAGGCGGATGGCATACCAGAGCATGGCTGGTCCTTCTGATTCTGCATAATAGGCAAACAAGGGATCGACGGCATTGTTGATTTGGGAGGCGGCGACCCCCACTATTCCCAAAAAAAGAGGCTTGCCCATGCGCCGCACATCGGGTGAAAAGACATGCAGGCGTTGCCAAAAAGAGGCCGATAAGGCGCGTTTTAAGAGAAATAGCGTTTGAGGCAGCGTCGTCAGCCACTGGCAGAGGCAGGCGAAGATGACGCCGCAAGCCAATAAAGGCATGGCGCTAGCGGGCTCTAAAGGCCTGAGAAGTAAAACTGCCAGAATCCAGACCCCGTTAAAAGCGACTGGAGCGACGCTGGGAGTAAAATAGCTTTTTTCACATTGCAGCAAGGAGGCATTAAGCCCAAATAAACAAATAAACAGAAGGCTGGGAAGCATGAGCAAAGTAAGAAAAAGAAGATCTTGCTGAGAGGCTTTCAAGTCCCCCCATTGCAGCAAGGCTCCAATCCCTAGGCAACCGGCCAGAATAAGCAGGCATAAAAAAACAGTCAACGTAGCGGCTAAATCCCGAAAAAAAGCAAATGCCTGTTGCTCTGATCGATGGCGCAAAGATTCAAATTCGGGAATAAAGGCAGACTGGAGAGCTCCTTCTCCAAAAAGGCGCCGGCAGACATGGGCTAAGCGGAAGGCGACCATAAAGGAAGAAACGGCAGGCTGAGTGCCAAATGCATAAGCCATTGCCATGTCTCTTAGCATGCCAGCTATTCGGCTCAATAACGTTCCCGAAAAAAAACGCTTGGCCGATTGCCGAATCGAATGAGTGGAATCTTTCATGGATGAGACTTAATCGAGTATCTGTTATTCTTGTCAAGAAGCAAAAGGCTTTGCTAAAATTTAGGGTGTGTTCACAAGCTTATCATGCCTCTATTCGAAATTATTTCTCAAGCAGATTACATGGCGAATCTAGGCGATTACCGGGTTGGGAAAACACCTTCGCACAATAGCAATAGGAAAAAAATGACTTCTCAAGAGATTTTAATTGGAGCGCATACCTCAACTTCAGGCGGGCTTTACCGTGCTTTGCTGGAAGGGCAGCGGATCGGAGCAACGACAATTCAATTCTTTACCAGCAATCAAAAGCAGTGGAAAGGACGGGCGATAACGAGCGAGGATTTGGCCCTTTGGCAAAAAACCGTGGCTGAAACGGGACTAAAGCAATTAATGAGCCATGACAGCTATTTAATTAATTTGGGATGTCCCAACGAAGAGAATTTAATAAAAAGTCGATTGGCTTTTCAAGAGGAGATAGCCCGTTGCTGTCAACTTGAGTTGGCTTTTCTCAATTTTCATCCAGGTGCGGCACTGACTGGCGATGTACAAGAGTGTTTGGATCGCATTATAGAAAGCCTTCTGCTAATGGAACCTCTTTTAGAGCAAGGCAAGACGCGTTTATTGCTAGAGGCAACTGCCGGGCAAGGCTCTTCTGTCGGGCATCGTTTTGAGCAGTTGGCCTATATTCTCAAAGCTGTTGAACATAAAATTCCGATTGGGGTGTGCATTGATACCTGCCATATTTTCGTTGCCGGTTATGATATCCGGACTCCTGAAGCATGGGATCAAACATTGGCGGAATTTGATCGGGTGATAGGTCTGCAGCATCTTTATGCCTTTCATCTTAATGACTCTTTAAAGGATGTGGGCTCGCGAGTCGATCGGCATCAACCTTTAGGAGAAGGCAAGATTGGATGGGAATGCTTTAGATTTCTCATGTCAGATGAGAGAACCCGCCATTTGCCAAAATACTTAGAAACACCCGATGGACCTGAGTTATGGGCAAAGGAAATCCAAGAATTGAAAGCATTTGTTTTGCCCACAAAAGAAACATTAACGTTAGCGGAGTAATTCATGCGTACAAAAATTAAAGACCTCAAATTTCCGCATCCGGGCTCTCCTTCATTGGTCGGGCATGTTATCAACATTAAAGGATGGATACGGACTGTTCGGAACCAAAAAACCTTTGCTTTTGTTGAAATAAATGACGGATCTACTCTGTCTAATTTCCAAATTGTTGCGACTCCCGATATTCCCGGCTATGCCAATTGGATTGATCAGCTTTCAACAGGTGTTTCCATCTCTGCTACGGGAACAATCGTTGAAAGTCCAGGAAAGGAACAATCGCTAGAAATGCATGCGACGGAAATTACAATTATTGGCAAATGCGATCCGGAAGCCTATCCTTTGCAAAAGAAGCGCCATACGTTTGAATTCTTGCGTTCAATTGCCCATCTGCGTCCGCGCACCAATACCATCGGAGCCGTGACCCGTGTGCGCAATGCTTTAGCATTTGCTACGCATCAGTTTTTTCAAAGCCGAGGCTTTCTCTATATCCATACTCCTATTATTACAGGATCTGACTGCGAAGGGGCCGGTAAAATGTTCCGTGTGACAACATTAGATCCCGCCAATCCGCCCAAAACTCCTCAAGGAAAAGTCGATTACACCCAAGATTTTTTTGGCAAGCCAGCCTTTTTGACCGTATCCGGTCAGTTGAATGGCGAGATTTATGCCTGTGCCTTATCGGATATTTACACGTTTGGACCAACTTTCCGCGCTGAAAACTCCAATACCTCACGCCACTTGGCTGAATTTTGGATGATTGAGCCGGAAATGGCTTTTGCCGATTTAAATGATAACATGGACTGCGCTGAAGCGTATTTAAAGTATGTGCTCAAATACGTGCTCGATAATTGCCAAGAGGATATGCAGTTTTTTAACAAACATGTCTCCACCGGATTAATCGATCGCTTGGAGCATGTGGTCAATACACCTTTTGAAAGAACCTCTTATTCCTATGCCGTGCGTATTTTGGAGAAAGCGGATAAAAAGTTTGAATTTCCCGTTAAATGGGGGCTTGACCTGCAGTCCGAACACGAACGCTTCCTTGCGGAAGAATTCTTCGCTAAGCCTGTTATTTTAACAGATTACCCCAAACAAATTAAAGCCTTCTATATGCGTGCCAACGATGATAATAAAACAGTTGCTGCCATGGACGTTTTAGTTCCAAAAGTAGGAGAAATTATCGGAGGCAGCCAGCGTGAAGAGCGCTTGAGCTATTTAGAGGCCAAATTAAAGGAATTTAATTTGCCGGCCGAAGAGTATTGGTGGTATTTAGAATTGCGCAAGTACGGCAGCGTTCCTCATTCTGGATTTGGAGCCGGATTCGAGCGCTTGGTTCAGTTTACAACGGGCATGGAGAATATTCGAGATGTCATTCCTTTCCCCCGTTACCCTGGAAGGGCCGACTTCTAATCGTCGGCTCCCAAGACAAATAAGAGAATGGCAGAGGCTCCATAGGCGGCTGCCTTTCTCTCAATTGGCATGGAATGGATGCAATCTAAAAGCCTCAAATAATAGATTATGATGGCTTTTAGGGCAGCTCCTAAGCCGTTACAGCTAAAAGGGTAATTTTGGATTGCTCGTTATGCAAATAACGGTTTGTATGCAGATGGGTCGCTTGAATGACACGTCTTTCCGCTTCAGCCAATGTATGCGTCATGCAACGGTGGCGAATTCTCAGCAGACGGTTAATTTGATCGATATTCAAGAGAGTAATGCGCGGGTCTTGCCCTAGTTGAGGCTCCACATTTCGTGGAACACAGAGATCCATGATTAATTTATGCCCGGCAAGATCTTTGGCTACGTCTTTTCGCTTGATGAGATAGTCAGGCGATTTTGTGCCGAAAATAATCCAATCATACTGATGCCAATCATTTAATTGACTCCATTCTAGCAGATCAATGTTATATTCGCCGGCCAGCGCCCGGGCGGATTCATCGGATCGGTTGCATAGCGTCATGCTGGCGAAATTCTTACCTTTCAAGAATCCCATAATCTTCTGGTTAATTTCCGATGCGCCAACAAATAGAACACGGACGGGCTCTGATGTTTTAAAAAAATGCTTTCCTGTCTGTAAAATGGCATGCTCTAAATTGGGCATGCCACGTCCTAACTGCAATTCTGTTCGAATTTTTTTTGCTATTCCAAGCGATTTTTGAAATAAAAAATGCAATTCTTTCGGTAAAAGCCGGCAATCGGCTGCCCCTTCATACGCCGCCTTGACCTGCCCTTGAATTTCCGTTTCGGCTATAATCGCACTGTCTAATCCTGATGTCACCCGGGTCAGATGGCAAAAGCAATCCACGCCAAAATAAGAGTATAGTTTATGATCAAATTCTTCGGCTACCTCGTGGCGTAAGATGCTTAATAGATAAGTATGCGTAATCGCTAGATCTTCTGAACTAAAATAGACTTCTGTGCGGTTACAAGTGGAGAGTAAAATAAAGTGATGGTTGTCCTGCACAAGCGACGTAGGGCCAAACCGCCTTTGACAAGCCTTTGCTAAAGCTTCCCGCAATTTCAAATCAGCCAATTTGTGATTAATACCGACTACACCTATCCGCATAAGGCCCAGCTCCTCTCTTTCAGTCGGGAAAATTGTATTTTTAGAAACCATCGAATGCACGGGATCTAATTTCAAGTTCTTTTTCCGAGAAGAAAATAATCTTGAATATAAGCAATTAGCAATTTAAAAAAACCTTCTTAGAGGGAATATTAAAACCGCTAATGACCAAGATTCGCATTCCTTCCTCCAAGGAAGCAATAGGAAATAGCGAGCACTATTATCCACTCAATAGTGCTCGCTATTTCCTATCGTCTCCTAGGAAGAAAATACTCTCAAATATCGATTATTAGGGGCTTTAATACACCCTCTTAGCATTCTTATAAAAAAATTCAACAATTCTTGCCAAATCATACTTTTAAATTTCATATAAATGCAGCGTTTAGAATCTGTCGTCAAATTGCTAATTGTCTATATTCACGATCATTTTCTCCCTAATAGAAAGCCTGAGATAAAGGGACAATGGGATGAAATATGGCTCGCTATCTGACACCGGCTTCTAGGAAAAAAGAATGCGAATCTCGGTCATTAGCGGTTTTAATCCCCTCTTATTGGTAGATCAAAAACCTATCCATACAAGCAATCTAATAAATATTGATATAGTTATTCTTTTAGTTGGTTTTTAATTTAAATTTTAAATTGGTAATGCAGTAAAAATTTAACTAATTAGTTAGTTTAAATTTTATTTAACATTTAATTAAATTTTAAATTTGTTTAGAATTTAAAATTTAATTATAATAATTTAAACTATTAATTTTTTATTTTAGTTAATTTTAAAAGATAAATAACCTAAAATTAACTACTTTTAATTAAAATTTTAAGTTAAAAATATGTATTCATCTAATAGTTATTTTAAAGATTTCTCTTTTGATCAATTTCAAGATAAAGAAAATTTTTTGGTTAATAATCAAAAAATATTAAATCCGGAAACTAGCGTTCTTCCGCTTCCTGTTCAGGCGATTTTTATCCAAAGAGATCGGTCTCCTTCTTATTCTTCTCCGCTTAAATTTGCGAAATTAACATCAGAAGAAAAGATGCGATCGAGAGAGAGTGAGGAAGAGAGCACGCTCAAGCTCTCCAGAGAAATGAAACGGTCTCAAAAAGTGGCCAAGCGCTTGTTTTCAGGCATCTCTGATATGGAAGATCTAGAAGAGGGGGGAGTGCTTATGAAAGCGTCTTCTTCTCGTGAGGGCTTACCAGTAGAATCAGAAGACGGACAGGCAGGGGACGGCTTTGAAGGAAGCCTGTTTAGCGAGTGTTCTGGAGAAGAACAACCCGTTTTTAAAGTGAACAGGCGTTTATTTGCGGATATCTCGGAAGATCTTTTCTTGGAAGAAGAAAAAGCTTATTGGGATCCGGGGTTTTTAAGTATTCAAGGATCAAGCTCTTCGCAAGTAGAGTGGGCTTATTCTTCGAAAGACATTCCGGCATTAGACACAGGATTAGAGTCAGAGCTTGAATCGGAGCCGGTTTCTGAATCAGTTTTAAATCAAAGTCTGGAAGACCAAGAAGACTTTTTTACCTCCCATGAACCCGAGCAATGGTTTCCTTTAAAGATTAAAAAGGGACGGGGAGGAGGCGAGAAAATCGCAATAGAAATTCCGGCAAATTTAAAGCGTGTTAAGCGGCTTATTTACGTCTTTCGAAATAAAGCGACCGATCCGGAAACCCTTTTGATCGGAAAAACGGGATCAACCTTTCAAAGTCGCATGAGCAGGTATGCCACTCTTATTAATACAGGCATAAGCAAATCCTTTTCCGAAGAAGAGAAGGAAGAAAATAAGCAGTTTGTACAAGATATAAAAAACAACCTTGCCCAATTTGAAGTCGGCTTATTATATGCCTTGCAGCCAGATGAAGATCTCAATGCATTTGAATCTAAGTTTATTGAACATAAAGGAGCCATTCATCCTCTTTATAATCAACGCAAGGGAGGCGCTGGTGGTTTAGCACGGTCAGAAGAGAAGCCGACGACTTATGGAATTCCCCAAATTGGTGAACCTTTCACTCCGCCTAAGCGCTATCCAGTCCGTTTGGATGAAGAGGGAAGAATTAGGATTCAATTCACTCCCGGGTTTGACCGCTATGTTAAACAGTTACAGGATTCTATGGTTGATCCCGAGCATCAAGGGTGGATCTATTCTTACAAAAAGAAAGGAACGTCTCGCCATTACTGTGGAGGAACGGGGCAAAGGAAGCCCGGAAATAGAGGTAGGCAGCATTGCTACGCCGCAGAGGTCTTTCAATCCAAAAATAAAAAGAAGTATAATCCCGATAAGAAAGATGGGATTTTCCATCCTGCTTTAGGTACTAACCCGGAAGAGTTTGAGTTCAATGTCCTGCCTATCTTCTATGGAAATCCTGAAGCTCTTAGCCAATCTGATTCCGTTGAAAAAACCGAGTATGTTTTTTTCTCCTCTCTAGCTGCAGCCGAGGATTTTGCCTCGCAACACAAGGAATCGTACACGAAAGGCTTTAATAAATATAAAGCGGGCGGAGGGCCGATTGCCGACCGCGCTAAGGAATAGCGTCTAGTTGATACTGTGCTATAAAACAGGTTCATGGCCTTGCTTATAAAGCGAGAGAAAGCGGCGTATTTCCTCGACCGAAAGCCAGTCGGTATTGGTATGAGACGCATACACAAAATCGGGTGGGACGGGAGTCCCGGCAACGGGCAGAGAGAGATGCTCGCTTGGAAGGCGCTCATCAGTCGCCAACTCGGGAAGAATGACATAGTGGCGGTCAAACTCAGCTGTATGGCGGGCATCGTCTGCGCTGATCATGAGCTCGTTGAGCTTTTCTCCCGGACGAATGCCGCAAATTTCTCGAGGCAAGTGCGGAGCGATGGCTTCTGCCAAGTCCATAATTTTAATGCTGGGAATTTTGGGAACGAAAATTTCCCCTCCCTTCATTTGTTGAAAGCATTGACAGACAAAATCGACGGACTGGTCAAGAGTAATCCAGAAACGCGTCATGCGCTCATCCGTCACGGGTAAAGCCTTGATGCCTTGGTCGATCAGTTTCTGCCAATAAGGAATAATGCTTCCGCGGCTGGCCGCTACATTCCCATAGCGGACAACAGAAAAGAGGGGATGGCCTTTGGCTCCTACATAAGCATTTCCCGCTACAAATAACTTATCCGAACACAGCTTAGTGGCCCCATATAGATTAACCGGATTGACGGCTTTATCCGTTGAAAGGGCAATGACTTTTTTGACGCCGCAATTGATGGCCATGTCAATGATGTTCATGGCCCCGTTGATATTTGTTTTAATAAATTCCGAAGGATTATATTCAGCAGCAGGCACTTGCTTGAGGGCTGCGGCGTGCACAATCATGGTGACCTCATTGAAGGCGCGAGCCAAGCGTTGCGCATCGCGGACATCGCCTAAAAAATAACGGATTTTCGGGTGGTCAAAAATGGGATCGCTTCGGCGCATCTCCCATTGCTTCCACTCATCCCGGCTAAAAATGATCACTTTGCGGCAAGTGTTTTCGGTTAAAATACGCTTAGCCAGCGCTCTTCCAAAGCTTCCGGTTCCTCCGGTGATGAGAATGGATTGATCGGCAAACAGAGAAGAGGTTGGGGAAAGCATAGCGTATCTCCGGGGTTAAATATCTTTACTGCACTAAGTATGCCAAGAGTTCCTGTGCTAAATCAAAGCATTTGTCATCCAATTAATGGAAAATCCGGCTGAATTGTTTCGGCTGCCGTTTAGATTTTTACCCTGATCTTTGAATTGCTAGATTCCAAATCGCTATTGAAAAATATTAACTATATCTAATTTAAAAAGAGCTTAAATTCTTATAAAATAGGATTAATTATTCTTGTTAATATTGTTAATTAATGATTTGGCAATTTTTGGATTTAATTGCTAAAAAGAGCTGGATTTTGAATTCTTTTTGCGGTATATTTTCTTTGTTCACCACTTAAAAAATTTACAGTTATGGCTAAACAATACGACGAAAGTACGGTTAAGACATTAGATGCATTAGCTCATATTCGTTTACGTTCGGGTATGTATATTGGTCGCTTGGGCGATGGGTCTAATCCTGACGATGGCATATATATTATGCTAAAAGAAGTCATCGATAACAGTGTCGATGAATTTATAATGAAGTATGGCAAAAAAATTATTGTACAAGTCGATGAAGACCGCGGCTGCGTATCTGTCCGGGATTTTGGGCGAGGCATTCCACTGGGCAAAGTGATCGATTGTGTCAGCCAAATCAATACGGGAGCTAAATATAATGATGATGTTTTCCAATTCTCTGTCGGGCTCAACGGGGTCGGAACGAAGGCTGTCAATGCGCTGTCCAGTCATTTTCTAGTACGCAGTCATCGCGATGGGGAATATGTCGAGGCGCTCTTTAGCCAAGGGCATCTTAAAGCTGAGAAGAAAGGAAAAACAAGCGAAACGAATGGGACTTTTGTAGAATTTATCCCAGATCCTGAAATTTTCAAAAAATATCGCTTTCAAAAAGAATATATTCTCAAAAGAATTTGGCATTATGCTTATCTCAATTCCGGTTTAATCCTTGAGTTCAACGGAGAGAAAATTCAATCGTCTAATGGACTTCTCGATCTATTGAATGCCGAAGTGACAGAGGATCGTTTGTATGAACCTCTGCATTATCGGGGCAAATTGCTGGAGTTTGCTTTCTTGCATACGCATAGCTATGGAGAGAGCTATTTTTCCTTTGTAAACGGCCAATACACGTCGGATGGGGGAACGCATCTATCCGCTTTTCGCGAAGGAATCTTAAAAGGCGTCAATGAGTTTGCCAAAAAGAACTTCCAAGGCGTGGATGTGCGTGAGGGAATCGTAGGAACGGTCTTGGTTCGGGTAAAAGATCCCATTTTTGAATCGCAGACAAAAAACAAGCTAGGGAACAACGAATTGCGCGGACCGGTTGTGCAAGAGGTGAAGGAGGCGGTTGTCAATCTGCTGCACAAGCATCCTGAAACGGCCAATCGTCTCATTGAACGCATAGTCTTCAATGAAAAGCTGCGCCGCGAGCTGGCAGCTGTCAAGAAAGAAGCCAAAGAGAAGCAAAAGAAAATTTCATTTAAAATCCCCAAGCTGAGGGATAGCAAATACCACTTCCAGGACCAATCCGCCTATAGTGATCAGACCATGATCTTTTTGACGGAAGGGGATTCGGCAAGCGCTTCAATTGTCGCTTCTCGTGATCCGCTGACTCAAGCTGTCTTTTCTTTGCGCGGCAAGCCTTTGAACGTATTCGGTATGAAGCTTGACCAGCTTTATAAGAACGAAGAGATGTTCAATTTGATGAATGCCCTTAACATTGAAGATGACATTGCCTTGTTGCGCTATAATAAGGTCATTTTGGCTACCGATGCCGATGTAGATGGCATGCATATCCGCAATCTATTGATCACCTTCTTTCTCACGTATTTTGAAGGATTGGTGCTCAATGGGCATCTCTATATTCTAGAAACGCCTCTTTTTAAAGTGCGCAATAAAGATCAAACGATTTATTGCTACTCCGAAGAAGAAAAAGAGCGGGCGATAGCTAAATTGAAAAAAGGCATAGAGGTCACTCGCTTTAAAGGGTTAGGGGAAATTTCCCCTTCAGAATTTAAGCAATTTATCGGCAAGGATATTCGCTTGATTCCCGTTACGATTCATTCCTTTTCTGATATCAAGCCGACTTTGCAGTTCTATATGGGAAAAAACACTCCTGAGCGCAAGCAATTTATTATGCAGAATCTCATCAATGAAGATGAGCTGGTACCTGCAGCCCTCGCAGAAGCATAAAGGGGCAAGCGGGATAATCAAAGTACCTGAGGCGTGTCGGCAATTAGACAATGGCGGAATTCGAAGTCTTTTCTTAGGGAAAAAATGCGAATAGGAGGCCATGGCCAATTGACGATATGCCCTAATGCGATGGATGAATCGTTTTATAGGTTTTCTGTAAGAGGCATTAAACCCGAAGAGCGCAAAGCACACGCGTATAAAGAGAAAGCGAAACGTATGTCTGCTTTGGCCTACGGTTAAAATCAAGATTTGTCCAACGCTTCACCTAATTACATTTAATTTGGGAATTTCCATGGAAGATATTAAACAATTGATGCAGCATCACTACATCAAATATGCCTCCTATGTCATTCTAGATCGGGCAATCCCTCATGTGATTGATGGACTTAAGCCTGTCCAGCGCCGCATTCTTTACACGCTCTGGCTCATGCATGACGGCAAACTTCACAAGGTAGCCAATGTGGCAGGTCAAACAATGGCCCTTCATCCCCATGGCGATGCCCCTATTGTTGAGGCATTGATCAATATCGCCAATAAGGGCTATCTGCTTGACAAGCAAGGAAACTTCGGCAACCTTTATACCGGCGATCCGGCAGCTGCGGCGCGTTATATCGAAACGCGTTTGACACCTTTGGCCAAAGAAACGTTATTTAACGCGGATTTAACGGCGACGATTGCGTCTTATGACGGACGTCATCAAGAGCCTATCTGCCTGCCTGCGAAAATTCCGGTTGTTTTACTGCAAGGGGCGGATGGCATTGCGGTCGGGATGTCGACGCATATTTTCCCGCATAACTTCCTCGAGTTATTAGAGGCCGAAATTGCAATTTTAGAAGACAAGCCTTTTACCATTCTGCCTGATTTTCCAACAGGTGGAATTATGGATGCTTCCGAATACGATAAAGGGAGAGGAAAGGTTCGCCTGCGGGCGAAGATTGAGGTTCGGGATGCCAAAACGCTTGTCATTAAAGAGATTTGCTATGGGACGACGACAGAATCGCTGATCCGCTCCATTGATGAGGCGGCGAAAAAAGGTAAAATCAAAATTGAAGCCATTCATGACTATACGGCAGAGCAAGTCGAAATTGAAATCAAATTGCCAAGAGGACAGTATGCTCAGGATCTATTAGATGCGCTTTATGCCTATACGGAATGCCAAGTCTCGTTAAGCTCCCAGATTGTCGTCATTAAAGACAATATGCCTTGGGAGACGGATGTCGATTCCATTCTCAGGCTGCACACCGAGAAGCTTCAAGAGTATTTGCGGCGCGAGCTGGAAATTGAGCGCGACCGTTTGAAGGAAAAGATTTTTGAAAAAAGCCTGGAGCAAATTTTTATCGAAAATCGTCTCTATAAATTGATAGAGAACTTAGATTCTTATGATAAGGTGCATCAAACCATTGCAACTAGCCTGGTGCCTTTTCATGCTCAACTTTTGCGTGAGCCGACTCATGATGATCGCGAACGTTTGCTCAGCATTCCGATTCGCCGCATCTCTCGTTTCGACTTGACGAAGAACCAAGAAGAAATTTTATCTTATACAACGCAGCTGGCACGCGTTGAAAAAGAGTTGAAGAGCATTAAAAAAGTCGCCATCCGCTATCTGCAAGGACTCATTAAAAAGTTTACCAAAGACCATCCAAGACGGACAGAGGTCCAGGCGATCCAGCAAGTCAATACACGGGCAATGGAAACGCGCCAGATCAAAGTCGGCTTCGATCCAGCCTCTGGATTTGTCGGCACAAAAGTGGCCAGCCAGCACATGATCGAATGTACAAACTTTGATAAAATCTTAGTCATTTTCAAAGATGGAACCTATCAAGTGATTAACATCCCGGAAAAGCAGTACGTCCATCATAATGGCAATAAGGTCGTCTATGTAGGAGTTGCGGATAAAAAGACGGTCATTTCAGTAGCCTATCGCGATCCGGAGACGCATTATGTCTATGCCAAGCGTTTCATTATCGATAAATTTATTTTGGATAAAGTGTACCGTTACTTGGACGAAGGCATGAATTTGGAATTTATCTCGACCGAGCCTCAGAATACTCTTGAATTGCAGTTTATTCCTAAACCGCGCATGACCGTGACAAAAGCGCAATTTCAGGTAGACAGTGTTGCCATTAAGGGGGTGACCGCCAAGGGGGTGAGAATGGCAAACAGAGAAGTGAAAAAATTGGTTTTGGTCAAATCTTAGAGGGAAACATTGAAGATAGAGTGCAAGCCCAAAGCGGAAAGAAAAGAGATTCTAACCGTCTTTCTAGACGGAGAACCCTGGCGGGATGTCCATATTGCCATTTTTGGGCGTTTTCCCGCTTTTCCCACCTGTTTATCTATTCAGGAATGGACGGCGGCATTTGAGCTGTTAGAATATAAACGGGTGAAAAATTATGTCATTCGCAGACTGGCTGCTCAGAGTTATCACTCGGAGCAACTGAATAAGCTTCTTCGCGAGCGGCTGGTACAGCCTCCTACCATTCAAAAAATTATTCAAGAATGCCAAGAATGGGGATATCTCAACGATGAGGCCTGGATTGAAAATTTTGTTCGGGCTCATCAAAAAAAGCAAGGACTGCGCGTTATCCTAGCCAAACTTCAGGCAAAAGGACTATCTACTGAGAATTTGCAGCACATTCGAGAGCAATGGATAAATCCTGAAGAAGAAACACTGGCGATTCGCCGCTTAATTCAGACCAAGTACCGCTCGAAAGATTTATCTCAATACAAGGAAAAACAAAAAGTATTTGCTGCTCTCATGCGAAAAGGCTACCCTTTTGAGTTGATTCAGGCTGTCTTGTATTCTTGTGACCAATCAGAATCTTGAAAATTTTACCATTTTTGAGGAACTTTAGCATCGGCTGCTATCAAGAAATCTCTTTCTATCAACATTTCGCTCAAAGGAATGAATTCTATTATGTCTTCGTCCATACCAGCCTCCTTGAATTGCTTTTTAACTTCAGATAAGGTCTGAAAATCACTTGATTTGGATTTTATGTTGCGGGCGTCATAGTCACTTTTATAATGTTTCCTAAATTCATCATCCGGAGCAATGACACACGCCCTTAATTTTTCTTTGGTATGGCCTTTTACGCTATAATCATCTCGTGGGTCTTCGGCATGATAATAGTGCTGTTTAAAGTGTTTAGCGAATTCAGTGTTAAATGTATCATTTAAGTTGGGGACGGTAGATGGCTTTATCTTACACTTTTCTAAAGTCATCCTAATCATGCGACTTACCCAATTATTCTTGCTTTTATCGCTATAAATGTGATGAATACGTCCTTGGGGTAAATGACTATATTTATCTAAATCTCGATAATTGAGAGTCCATCTTTCCTCATCTGTATCGGAAGGAGGCGTTGCTCTGAACGCTATAGAGCGATTTAAAAGAAGTGCTAACCGCTCTTCAAACTCAATTTTTTGCTCTAAGGATAGGGCGGTTGTATCTACATCTTCCATTGTCTTGGCAATAGCCTGTTGAATTGCAGTAGAGAAATTTTGGCGAAGAATCATCATGTGAGGATGGATGTTGATTAATTCCTTCAATGCAACCCATATATGTTTTTCATTTAAAAGATAAGGCACTGTTGAGTTAGTCAAATATGTTGTCCTTTCACTATCAAATTCAACTGTTCGAGGTAGGCCAAAAGCAATATGACCATAGCGAAATTCAGGGGCAGTGGAAAAGAAAGCACCAAATCCAGATTGGGCAGGTAGCGCTTCAATACCTGTTTTAGCAATTGAAGTAGCGGCATCAGCATTAGTTGTGTGAAAGTATTGGGGAATAGAAACAGCCTCTCCTTTTTCTGCAGCTTGTAAGCGCTCTTGTTGACGTAGCTGAACGTTAGTCAATTTCTCTATAGCCAATTCGATTCCAGACTTAAAATTTAATTTGCCATCAAAGGTAAATTTCGGTTCTTCTTCTTTTGATCTTCCGGATTCTGTTAATTCTTTTTCCAATTTCAAGAGATTAGGAGAATCCTTATGCGACTTTGACGAAAGAAATCCAGAAAATGTATAAGACCGTGGTCCCACATGTTCGTGTATATATGATAAAGTAAAATCATCGTTGAGGTATGTATCTTCTTTAACCTGTTCTTTAATTTTTTGTTTCTCGATTTCAGTGAGGACAATTCCTTTTTCCAATGCTTTTGCATTAAAGGCTTCCATGAATTGATCAATTAAATGATATCGGATATCTCTAACAGGATTATCCTTTTTTACTTGTTCAATAAAAAGGGGAAAAAAAGAAGGAGGAATCATCTCTTTTAGTTCAGGGATCGTTTTGGACCCATCTAGAATAGCAGATTTTAAAAGAGTAATTTTTTGCTGAGCTTTTTCAGAGATATACGTTAACTTGCCCTTGATCACTCCCCGATTAGTGTCAATCTCCTCTAAATTTTTGCCAAGATCTCTATAAAATTCTTTAGCCACAGCATTATTGACATCTCCCATATTTTCCCAATTTTCTAACAGCTTTTGCATGGCTCGCTGTCGGTTAAGGCTCATATTAGAAGCTGTCTTTTCGATCAGTGTCTTTAGACTACCTTTCCAACTTTCAATTTGCTTAGAAGGGCGAGGATCTTGATTTAACCTGTTTAAAATATTTTGCAGCTTAATTAAATGAAAAGGTTGATCAAATAAATCGACCTGCTTCTCCAAATCTTGTAAAAATTGATCCATAGAATAGGTTGTAGAAGGCAAATCTGCGAGGGGGTCTTTTGAGCCTTTATGTAAATAATAATTGGTTCCTTCGAACAACTGGCTTAACTTGCCTTCCCTTATAGCGTGATCTCGACCAGATTCGGTAAATCCTCCTTGAGTATAAAACATGAGGCGGTTGCGCATGTTGGTAAAAGAAGGACCCCATTGCTCAACTTTTCCACGACCTTGATCCCTCTTCCCTGCTGGAGCTCCAATTAAGTCCGCATCGGCAAATTCCTTCTCTAATAGTTTGATCGCCTTCTTAAAATCTTCTGCTCTATTTGGGCCATTAAAATAAAATAAAAGTTTAGGTTCGCAAGGATCTTCAAGGACAGTTTGATCAGATTTGCGTTTAATCTTATCCGATTGCACGATTTTTCCATTGATATAAGGCATAGAGTTTAAAGCTTTAAGAGCTCAATCTAAGGTGGGCTGAAAATCAGAAGATTTGGGATTTAAGAATAGTTTCCACTGAAGGTCTGGATTTTTATCCGCCGGTACTGGTCCTTTTGAAAACAATGTCCATACTCCTGAAGAAATATAATCCATATGATGCTTATCGAAGGTGTTTTTTGTAGCTATTTCATAATTTGTAGAATAATAATGAGAAGAATAATCTACTCTTTCTTCTCCTAAACGAGTGATATCTGCTTTAAGTTGCCTTTCTTTTTCTATATTTGATAGCCAGTCAATAATATCGTCGCTTTTAATATTCAGAGAATCTGCTACTTCCTTTTCAATTTGACTTTGTAAATCCTGGACTAGCTCTAATTTGGGAGTATTTTGTGCTTTTGCCCATAAACCGGTCACTACTTCAACAGCTTCTTGTCTATTGATATTTAATAAAGTGGCAATTTGATCGATCGTGGCATTCTGGCCTTTTAGTTGGCTCAATTTGTCTATCACATGGCCATATTCTCCAAATTCCTCTGGCTGGATTGTCGTTAGACAATCAATGATTTGAGATGTTCGATCTAAAATGGATTTGGCGTAAGCTTGTCCCAAAAGAATGCCTTTTAGAGAAACTGTAGACTTTCCCAAGTATTGAGCTAATTCTGTAATAGAAGGGGGCCACCCGAATTTTCAAAGCTATTCTAGCTCTTTTAATATCAGCTTGTTCAATTTTTAAAATCGCCTTTTCAATACTGCTTTTTTGGCTAGAAGAGGCAGAAGCCAATTTTTCCTTTAAATCCATTAATCTTACTTGTTGATTGACATAAAAATGAATCAATTGAGCTTTCATTTTTTTAACCGAATTCAGTGAATCTTCAGGGAAAGGGCGTTCTGCTTGACTTGAGCTTTGCAAAGGAGAGGGGGGAAACTTTAAGAGTGCTCGTGTGTTGGGTAGATCTTTCTAAAGAAAGATTGTCTTTTTCCTTCGTGCTTAATTTATCTTTCTTGGACTGAGGAGGAAGTAAAACCTGAGTAGGCAAGGTATCATTTGTTGCTTGAATGGGTTTTGGTAAAGGAGCGCTGTCCGATCCCTCCTCTTTCTTTTCCGATCCTTCTTCTTTTTTTTCTGATTCCTCTTTTTCCTCTTCTATTGAATGCTGTTTGGCTTCTTTTTTGTTTTGAATTGCATTTGAGGCAGGGGTAGAGAGAATATGAGAGGAAAATTCTTTGATTTTTTCTTCAAAAGATTTAAAAGATGCTCCCTTAGTTTTATTGTAATGTTTAATCTTAGTGTTTAATGTACTATAAAATTTTGTTTTCTCATTGTTTGTTAAAAAATTTATCTATTTATTTACTATTAGAACGAATATATTGATTGACACTTTCTAGTTGATAGCTTTTTAAATTCAATAATTTAATTATATTTAAGTTTGGATCTGTAATGTATAATTTTATTTTTACTAAATTTTAATTTATTCTTCAATCCAAGTTGTGATTTATAAACAAATATGCTATTCTAGAATTAGAGAGTATAGAATTTCTCTATTAAGCTAGTTAAGAAGGTTGTGTATGTCTGCCAATACAAATACATCACCCGTTGCTGGGCCAGAAGATCCTACAGCTGGAGCCGCACCTGCTGCGGATGCGACGCAGGCTGGCCAAACGCCTACTACAGGCGATGGAACAGCCTTATCTCCCAATTCTAGTTATTCTAACTTGGACGCCTTTAAAAAAGCGGCTCCTGCCGTTTACAAGCAAATGATGCAGGGGATTGCCATGAATATCTGTAATGACATGAAGCATCATCAAGAGCGATTGAAAGAGATGTGGCGCAAGGCATCACAAGACGCGGAAGGAAAATAAAATTCTTCTTGTGCCTTTGTGAAAGGGAATAGTAATTTTCTTAAAAGAAAAAGCCTTATTATCCCTTCTATAAATTTATTTTCCTAAGAAGCAATCCTAAAATTTCTACTGATTTGAATTCGGGTCCTTTTTCCTAAGAAAACTAGATTATTCACCTGAGTTTGAATTTTTTTGCCCTTTGGACTGACGTGAAAGCTTTTGCAAATAAAAAATGGCAAGACGGTCCCTATTTTTTAATATTGGCCGCCTTGCCATTTGTTCATCTCCGCTGCTTTGACGCAGTCGAAAGAGCAAAAAAGCTCCAAACTCAGGTTAGTATGAATTAGAAGCTAGTTTCTAAAAAACCTTGGATTCAAGTTTTCATCGTGGTAAAATTTTAGCAGCTCCAATCAATAAGCATGTGAAAGATTAATAATCTGAGTTTTGAATTTTTCCTTTTAGACTGCTAGGAAAGCTCTCGCTTTGATGCAATTGAAAGGGTCAAAAAAACTCGGCTTTATAGTGAAAAAGCTTTTATCAACTTGAGATGAGGTCATGTTCGACTACCAGTTATTCTTAGGATTTCCTTTGACTTCTAGTTATCAAAAAGCATTGACGGAGTTAGATGCGTCCCAACTGGCTCTATTTATTGAAGGAGGGGATCCCGCTTATTTACAGAAAATTGCCTATCAGGATCAGATCTATCTGGGCAAGTATGCGGGGCAGCTTGTTGAATTGTCTTCTCTTGAGTCTCTGCAAGCCCACATCTACAGCTTGCTTAGGCGGCTTGTTCCGGCCTTTGATTATGCCGGCTGTCCGTTGGTCTTATTAGCGGTCCCTCAGAGAATTTCTTAAAAATAGGCGATTCTGAGTTTTAAGAAACCCTCTCAGGCTAGCGAAGCAAGGAATGAGAGAATAGAGTGATAGGAATATGGAAGAGACAGATATTTTACTGATTACCGAAGAAGAAGCGGGTGAGCGTTTAGATAAAATCCTAGCTAGGCGTTTTAGCGCCATTCATTCCCGCACCTATTTTCAATATCTCATTGATGAGCATCTCGTTTTGCTTAATGGATCTCCGGTGAAAAAAAGGATTAAGCCAGAGGCGGGCGATGAGGTAGAGGTTCAATTTGCTGCTTTGCCAGAGATTAATCTCGCGCCTGAGAACATTCCATTGGCCATTATTTATGAAGATGAGCACCTGATGGTGATTAACAAGCCGGTGGGCATGGTTGTCCACCCGGCGCCTGGCAACTGGTCGGGCACGTTTGTCAATGCGCTTCTCTATCACTGCCAGCATTTGCCGGTTGATCCGCAGTCTTTACGGCCAGGGATCGTCCATCGGCTCGATAAGGAGACATCGGGATTGCTTGTCGCTGCCAAGACATTGGAAGCTCAGCAAAAGCTCATTGAGTTGTTTGCTTCGCGGCAAGTCTATAAAGAGTATTTAGCCATTTGTATTGGAAGGCCTCCGGATGGAGAAATACAGGCTCCTATCGGACGCCATCCCATTCATCGCAAGCAAATGGCCGTTGTTCCGAATGGGCGGCCTGCCACAACAATTTGCAAGACTTTGGCTTGGAATGAAAAGTTGAGCTTGGTTCAAGTGGTCATTACAACAGGCCGTACGCATCAAATTCGCGTCCATTTAAAATATAAAGGCACGCCTGTTCTAGGAGATCCTTTATATGGTCAATCCTCCGTCAATCATTATTATTCCGTTTCCCATCAATTATTGCATGCCTCGACTCTTCGCTTTAAGCATCCTTTAACAGGTCAATTATTGACTTTTAAAGCAAATCCTCCTGAAGACATGCTGCGTTTTATCAAAAAAATTAGCCCGAATTGGAGGGAATGGGCAGAGGTTAGCTCATAGGGAAAGACAATGCGTTTAGTCATTCAGCGTGTTTTAGAGGCCTCTGTTAAAATAAACCAGCAATTATATAGCTCAATTGGGCCTGGATTGCTTGTTTTACTTGGCATACACCGAGAAGATCAAATCCAGCAAGTCTTATGGTGCGTCAATAAATTGACGCATTTGCGCATTTTCAGCGATGCCCAAGGGAAGATGAATGTTAGCTTGAAAGAAGCTAAAGGCCATGTTCTCGTCGTCAGTCAATTTACCCTGTATGGAAATTGCCTGGGTGGACGGCGACCAGACTTTCTTCAAGCGGCTCCCCCCGCTCAAGCATTGCCCCTCTATCATCGCTTTATTGATGAGTTAAAAAGGGAAATTGAAGTGGTTCAAACAGGAGAATTTGGTGCAGATATGCAGGTCTCCTTAACTAATGATGGCCCCGTTACTTTATTAATTGAATCTGAGATAAAGTAAAGATTGCCATCAAAAGGCTAATTGACGGCGTGCTATAGGAAAAAGTTAATCTAACTTAAATTTCTAAAAATAATTTTAATGTTTTTTAGTAGAAAATTATAGAATAATCCGCTATCGTCAGTTCAAATGGGCAATTTAGTTGTATTGCATACGACGTCGAAGGTTATCAACGTTTCATATTTGTAAAGGATCGAATTATGAAAGAATTTGTAGCATATATAGTCAAGAATTTGGTGGATCATCCTGACAAAGTAAAGATTAACGAGATTGGCGGCACACAAACACTGATTATCGAGTTATCAGTTGAAAAATCCGATATCGGTAAGATCATTGGAAAAAAAGGCAAAACGATTAATGCGATTCGCACCCTTCTTATGTCCGTAGCAAGCCGTAATGGAATTCGCGTTAATTTAGAAATTTTAGAAGAAAACTCAAGACCGGAATAAGACAAGTTAGAGCGTAATATGTTATAAAAGCATCTTACGCTTTGACGCATGCTTTGTGCGCATGCATGGTTGCTATAATTCCTAAGCTTCCTTATCAGTCAAGTTTGGTAGCAATAATAAGTGCTTCTTAATCCAACTTGATAGCGTTACCGCTTATTCCCATTTTTTAATAATTCTGATTTATTCCCGATCTGTCCGCGC